>CAZETB010000033.1:0-20293 GCA_964514865.1 uncultured Mariniplasma sp.
ATTCTTTTCATGTCTTTCCTCCTTTTTTCTATCCTTTAGTTCCGGATCTTCCGACACCGGACATAATATATTTTCTAAGTAACAAGAACACAACAATCAGTGGAATCGTAACGATGGCGGATGCTGCAATTTGCATATTGAACATCACACGTGGGTTTGTACCTGCTGTTGTAAAGTCTGCGTCACGAAGTGCGGCAGAAATCAACCAGTACATACGACCTTCGTTAACATCACCAACGGATGTGATTAATCTTGGCCAAATGAAGGCATTCCATGAACCGATAACCGATAGAATCGTAATCGTGAAAATGGTTGGACCTGCAATGGGGATCATCACGCGTGTCAAATACTTAAAGTCTGATGAACCATCCACTTTAGCCGCTTTATAAAGCGTTTCAGGTATTTGTTTAAACGTCTGTCTCAAGAAGAAAATATAGAACACAGATGTCATAAACGGGATGATCATCGCTAAGAAATACGAGTTGGTACCTGCAGCACCACCAACCCAACCTAAGCCTGCCTGGCTGACTGTTAGGAAGTTAGTTAAGATGTACAATTCACCAGGAATCATCATGGTCATCAAGAGAACTGAGAAGATGGTTTCTCTACCCTTGAATTCTAATCTAGCAAACGCAAACGCTGCTAAAACAGTTGTGATAATCGTACCTAAGGTTGATAGAATACCAACATAAAGGGTGTTCTTAATATAAATACTGAAATCAACTTCTTGTAGAACGTACTTGAAGTTCATCCACTGCATTTCCGATAATGTAATGAAGAATCGGGGAGTCATCGTCAAGTTACTTTCATAGTATGTCTTCAGTGCTGTTAAAATCATCCAATAGAATGGGATGAAGATCAGAAGTGCTACGATGGATAAGAAGAGGTATGAGAAGAACATGCGCATGAATGTGAATGCTGTTTGTCTTCTGATAGCTTTCTTTAAATCACTATCTTCTTCTTCAACTACTTTTTCTTTTTTCTTGAACAGATTTTTAAATCCTGCCCAAATGCGTTTTGAAGCTTCTTTGAAACCATAGCCTTCGGATTCTAATAAGATTCTTCTTGATGCCATAATCTTCAATACGAATGATACAGGGTTAATCGCTAATAATGACACAATCGCATTAACAAAGTAATTACTTGATACAAAACGACTGTATTCATAGAATTCGCGGAACTTCGTTTTCTTAAAGTTAATAAATGTTAATGGGAACGTCACGATAATGAAGATCGCGAGGTAACTCATCCATGTGTTTAACGTAAACGTATCAATATCCATACCAAAAATGGTATATTCGAAATTTGTAAATGTTTCTGGTGGAAGATCGGGAACTGTAATCTTCGAGAAAAGGAAAATAAATAATCCAATATAAATAGCTAAGAAGATGGCATCAACGAGATGAATGATATTTTCAAATCGCTTGATTTGTTTGACTTGTTCTTTATTCATATGTCATCATCCTCCTAGTAGTGTACGCGTTTCTTACCGACCCACATCTGAACGAGTGTGAGCGCAAGAATAATCGCGAATAAAATAATGGATGCCGCTGCCGCTAAGGAGAGATCTTCACCACTGTAAATATAGTCATAAATGTGGAAAACAATCGTCTTTAAATTATAGTTAGCACCATCAGGTGTTGCTGTATCACCAAAGATTGCAACGACACTTGAATAGGTCTTAAATGCACCAATAACTGATGTAACTACAATATAGAAAATCATTGGTGAAATCATTGGAACTGTAATCTTAGTGAAGATACGACGTTTTGGGGTAGCATCAATCGCAGCTGCTTGGTAGTATTGTTGGTCAATACCTTGCATACCGCTCATGAAGACCATAATCTTGAACGCCATACCATCCCATACACCAAATGCAATTAATACTGTCATAGCACGCCAGTAAGTTGCACCTCTTTCAATCCATGAAACAGGTTCAACACCGAAGAGCATGAAGAATTGGTTAACAATCCCTGTTGATCCGCTTTTAAACATGTAAGCGAAGACTAACCCAATCGCAAGTGTATTGGTGATATAAGGTAAGAAATAAACGGTTTGGAAAAATCCCTTAAGGGGCTTAATCGAGTTTAAGGTTGCTGCTACAAACAGTGACAGTAAAATCGAAATAGGGACCGAGATAAATACGATAGCTAACGTATTTAATAAAATACTAGAATTCGTATGTGATGAAGGCAGAATGAAGTTATCTGCAGAAAGTACTTGTGCAAAGTTACCAAATAAGGTATACCCTGTAATACTTTCTCTTAGGACACCATCAACATCGCGAACAAGTTGGTATCCTTGATATACGACCAAACGGAATGCATTGATAATCGGGTAGAATGTGAATACACCAAGTAAGATCAATGCTGGTGAAAGATAAATTAAAGCTTTCACCCATGTTGGTAGATTAATGTTTAGGTGGAGCTTCTCTTTGATATCATGAAAGAAATTACGTACGCTCCACACCCAATTGGCAAGTGTGTTTTTCATCGTACGACGTCACCACTTTCGATATTGAAGAGATGAATCTTGTTACCGCGAACGGTTAAGATCAAGTCTTTAGATTCATGGTATGATTCAGAATCGACAAGTGCACGAATTTGTGTATCACCAATATTGAAACGGATCATGGTGTCACGACCGATAACTTCAACTTCAGCATCTTTAACTTGAATGCCTGTTTTATCAATTCTAAAGTCTTCTGGTCTTAGACCCACATCATAAACACCATCAGCTGCTTTCTTATCAGCGAAAAGAATGCCGTCGATATAAAGTTTGTTTTCTTTAACTTCACCACGAACCACGTTAATAGGTGGGTTACCTAAGAATTTAGCAACGAACAAGTTGTTTGGGTTTGTGTAAACGTTTTGTGGGATATTCTTTTGTTGTGTGACACCAAAGTTCATAACAACGATTTCATCGGAGATACTCATCGCTTCTTCTTGGTCATGTGTTACGAATACTGTGGTAATACCAGTTTCTTTTTGGATACGCTTGATTTCTTCTCTTGTCTGTAAGCGAAGGCGTGCGTCAAGGTTTGATAGTGGTTCATCAAGTAGAAGCACCTTAGGTTTTTTAACAAGCGCTCTTGCGATCGCTACACGTTGTTGTTGACCACCAGATAATTGGCCTGGTTTTTTGTCAAGTTGATCTTCGATACCAACAAGTTTTGCCATTTCAATGACGCGTTCTACAGCTTCTTCACGTTCAATCTTGAGGTTTTCTAATGGAAACATGATGTTTTGGCGAACAGTCATATGTGGATAAAGTGCGTAGTTTTGGAAAACTAAACCAATACCTCTTTTATCAGAACTTAATTTGGTAACATCTTCATCGCCAAAGAATATTTTACCTGCGGTAGGCTTATGAAGCCCCGCAATCATAAATAATGTTGTGGTCTTTCCACATCCAGATGGTCCTAATAATCCGACGAGTTTGCCCGAAGGAATCACTAAATCCATTTGGTCTACTGCACGTGTTTCTTTTCCGGTCTTATCGACGAAAATTTTCGATAGATTCTCTAATCTGATCTCCATGTGATCCTATACTCCTTTGTTGTATTTAACTTTACTTTTTATAAAATAAAAGTACTTTTGGTATCCCAAAAGCACTTAATCTTTGAATATGAAAAAAACGATGGTCGTCGTTTCAAAAAAACGTGTTTGAATTTCGGTTAGATTTGGATACATTCAACTCTTCACCTCAACACAAGTATTATATAATAATAACCTTGAAATTACAATCACAATGTGAGTCTCATTCCACCAAATTTACACGTTTTTTTCAAACAAATTCTTTGAAAGCGCTTTTAGGGGTAATTACATTATAGTATGATGGTTACCCTTTGTCAATCAATGAACTACGAATTGCATAAAAAAAGAGATGATAAACCGATTTCATCTTTCTTTAGAAAAGAAAGAGGTCAATCTGACCTCTTTAAAATTCACAGTTTTTAGGTGTTCTTGGAAAAGGTAAGACATCTCTAATATTTTCCACACCAGTTAGATACATAATGAGTCTTTCAAATCCCATACCGAATCCTGAATGAACACATCCACCATAACGACGTAAATCGACATACCAATCCATGCCTTCCATAGGTACATGAAGCTCTTCCATACGTTTGATGAGATAGTCAAGTCTTTCTTCTCTTTGTGAACCGCCAACGAGTTCTCCAGATCCAGGAACAAGTAAGTCCATGGCTGCGACGGTTTCGCCATCATCGTTTAATCTCATGTAGAAAGCTTTGATATCTTTTGGCCAATCAATAACGAAAACTGGGGATTGAAAATGACGTTCCGTTAAGTACTTTTCATGCTCTGTGTTAATGTCTTGACCATGTTTAGGTGTGTTTTCAAATTTAACACCACTGTTCAATAAAATATCGATAGCTTCTTTGTGGGTTACGCGTGCAAAAGGTGTGTTTAACACCTTAAGTAAGCGATCAGTTAAACCTGGTTCAACAAACTTATTAAAGAATACCATTTCTTCAGGTAGTTTTTCAAACATGTATTTGATAATGAATTTAACCATTTCTTCAACAACTTGCATGTTCTTTTCAAGATCTGCAAATGCCATTTCAGGTTCAATCATCCAGAACTCTGATGCATGACGTTGTGTGTTTGAGTTTTCAGCTCTGAATGTTGGTCCAAACGTGTAGACATCCTTAAAGGCTAAAGCGAATGCTTCGGCTTCAAGTTGACCGGTTACGGTCAAGTTGGTTGCTTTACCAAAGAAATCTTTCTTATAATCCACGGTTTTTTCTTCAGTCATTGGAATCTTGTCTAGTGGTAATGTGGTGACACTAAACATTTGACCTGCACCTTCACCATCATTACCTGTAATGATTGGTGTATGTGTATAAACAAAGCCTTTGGATTGGAAAAATTCATGAATGGCCATGGCTGCCGTTGAACGAACTCTAAAAACAGCGTGAAATAGATTGGTTCTTGCTCTCAAGTGAGCAACCTCTCTTAAAAATTCACGTGTGTGACGCTTCGGTTGAATCGGATAGTCTTCAGGAGAATCTCCTAAAAGTTCGATATGATGTGCTTTCACTTCAAATGGTTGCTTAGCATCGGGTGTTAATACGAGTTCCCCTTTGACTAAAATAGAAGATCCTACTCTAAATTTTTGGATGTCTTTAAAATTATCAACTTTTTCTTCTTCATAAACGACCTGCAAGGTCTCAAAAAATGTTCCATCATGAAAATTGATAAAACCAAATTCTTTTTGAGCGCGATGATTTCTCACCCACCCATATAATTCAACGACTTTTCCAGCTAATGATTCTGTTTCTCGATAGATTTGTTTTACGGTTGTTTCCATCTTTATTCCTCCTAAAAAAACAAAACGCCCTCAGATATGCTAAGGACGTTATTATACGCGGTACCACCTTAGTTCTAGAACATGATTCTAGCCCTCAATAACCTATAACGTGGTTAACGGATGATTCTACTTTTTGCAAGCAAATTTCTTTCATCTCTCCGAGTGTTCTTCACATTTAACATTATCTCAGGCTTCCACCATCCCTGATTCGCTAACTAAGAGGTTAAATGATACTCTCTCTTCATCGATTTCTTACTCATTATACCCTTTATAAAGGGCTTTGTCAATCATTGTTATCTTCTTGTTCTTCAGCAATCTCTAAGACTTCATCGTCTTCAATTTCATCAAATTTGGCTTCAGAAATATGTTGGAATTTTTTTGATATCTTGGTGCTGGTTGTATGAACGCTATCAGCATTTCTCGAGACGCTTTCAATGGATTTTTTAAGCTTATCCCAGCGATCAACATAACGTTTGAATTCTTCGCCTAACTTCTTAAGCTCTTCAACAATCACTTTTGCTTGTTTATCACGTTCAAGATTTCTAACAACCATCTGAATCATAGATAGTGTTGAAATTAGTGTTGTCGGAGAAACTAACCATACTTTATTTTTAGCTGCATATTCAATTAAGTCTTCATGATAAGCTGATATTTCTGCAAAAATCGCTTCAGCTGGAACAAACATAAATGCCTGGCCGCCTGTTTCATTAAATATTATATATTTATTTTTGATATCATCAATATGTTTTTTGACATCTTTTTTGAAATCTTTGGTTGCTTGGAGTCGATCTGCATCACCAAGGTCACGATCGACCATCCGGCGATAATTTTCAAGTGGAAATTTAGAGTCAATAGCTACCATACCAATTGGATCTGGTGCGTAAACAATCGCATCTGCAATCGATCCATTTGATAATGTTTTTTGTTTTTCATAAAGTGCGGTATTATCACCTAAAACAGCAGTTAACAATTGATACAGTTGAACTTCGCCAAAAATACCTCTTGTTTTTTGTCCTTTAAGTAAATCATTAAGCGAGATAACTTCAGTTGATAATGACTCAATTTTCTTTTGTGCTTCATCGATTTTAGTCAATCTTTCAACCACATCAGTGAATGTTTTATTCGTTTTTTCAAAACCTTCACCTAATCTCACGTCAACTTTTTCATTAATATCTTTAAATTTGACTTCAATTTGACGTAACATATTGTCTTTAAACTCATTTAAATCCTTCTGATTAGCTTTACCCGTTTCATTAATCATTTGAGACAGTTGAAAACGAAATTCACTATATTCTTTTTGAAGGTAAACCTTGAGGTCATTTTGCCCTTCCTTAAAGACTGATAAATCGGGTTCAACAGGTTTTTGCTTGTTCAATAGAATGACCACATAGATCAATAAACCGATTAAAACCACCGATAATCCAATTAAAATATAATCAATCATGTGTTACCCCTCCAAATCTTCTAAATAGTATATATGCCATATGTCATCAATGACTTCAACATAAAACATGATATATGTGTCATCTGATAGGATCATGTCGTTCACAGAAGTGATAAAACGATCATCATTTAATGCTTTTGAATATTGACGCTGATCTTTCTCATCTACCATCACACTTTGATATGCTCTACTCACTAAATCTGTACAATAGAACTTGTATTTCATGTCTAGAAAGAAAAGAAAATTATAAAGAGCTGTGCCTAATTTATCCTCAGCATAACTGACTGCCCCATCAATTTGATCCTGTGTGATATTTTTGACACGTAAGCCTACAAAATCGTTACGATATTTCGTACCATAATAAGGATACTCGCGATCACTGACTGAGCGATAAACAGGGTTAAGCCAGTAATTGCTAGCTGACTTACTCACGGTTGCTGATAAGTTATGAGGTTCATTTCCTGGATGAAGAATGAAATCTAAAATCGTTTCATCGCCTTCTGGAAAACCAACAGCTTCAATAAATCTATTTTCATCATTTTTGATAGCAGCATGACCCCCAAAATAGTATGATACAAACAAGTTTATAGCTGGTTTATAGGGGAATGGTGAATCTTGAGATACAAAGATGTCTCCGGTCTGTCCTAAGTACTTTCTAGTGTCATCATAAAACACACTTCGTGTATCAGATAATTCATAAGATGTTTCACGTGAAACCTTATAGTATCGTCGTGTTTGAAAGTTATCGTTACTATATTCTATAGTAACTTCTTCCTCAAAAACGCCTCTTTCTTTAAATTGTTTGATAGCATGATTGACCTGAATGTTTTCAGCAACAGCGATTCCAAGTGAATAAATCATCCCCATCAACATAAGGATGACCACAACTTTAAGAATCTTCAAGACACGTATCTTTTTATGCTTTTTAACCCGTTTTTTCTTCACTTGCGAAACCTCACCTGCTTGACACTATTATATCACGTGAACGATATCGCTAAACTCTAAAATACTGAAAAACAAAAAATGCCGAATTTTCGGCATCCAATGTTTATTTTTTAGGTTTGATCACAAGTGCTCTTTGATCGCCTTCGCCTTCTGATTCGGTGATGACATCACGCCATTCAGCAAGTTTTGTATGAATGATTCTACGATCAAATGCATTCATTGGATCTAATTTAACAGCAATTCTCGTTTGAGCAACTTCCTTAGCTGTTTTTGTAGCTAAAATTTCTAATTGCTTTTTACGGTTTTCGTGATAATTACCAATATCTAGTGAAACGATTAAATGATCTTCAACAAAAAGGTTTAAATAGTTTCTTAACATAAATTGTAATGCTAAGAGGGTACGACCTTCGCGTCCGATCAATAACGCATTTTCATCACTTTCGATATGGTAGTAGATTTCAGAACCTTCGTTCACTGATCTGACTTCCATACGTGACTTGATGTCCATGGTTTTAAGGATATTTTCTAAGTAAACTTTACCTTCAGTTGCTGGGTTAACACTAGGTGTTGCTTCATAGAAGGTTGAAGTTCCAAAACCAAGTAGCCCTTTTTTCTCCTTCAAAACGGTTAACTTGATCTTTTCTAACTGCAGTTTTAATTGTTCAACTGCCATTTTTTCTGCTTCTTGCAGAGATTTTGCTTCAAATTCCACTCTCTTTAACTTCATATTTTCACCCCAAAATTTGCTTTTGTCTTAACGCTTCATGCTTCTTTTCATTTAACTTGCGGTTAATTAATGTTTGTCCTAATGAATAAATGTTACCAAAAATCCAGTAGAGCGCGAGCGCGTTAGATGAATAAGATGCAAAAGCCATCATGATGACCATGAAATAACTAACGTATTTCATTGTCTTTTCGGTTTGCTGTGCTTGTGGGTTTGGATTCTGTCTTCCGGTGTTTTTAGCATATGCTGGTTTCTTCATAGAAATACGTTGAAGTAAGAACATTGTTCCACCAACGATACCTGCTAAAACCATACCTATAATGCCATCATTACCGTTTGCAAGGTTAATTCCTAAGAAGTTTGTGTTTGTAACAGCATCTGTATACATACCACCTGGTAATGTAATACGTCTAACAACACCATACATCGCGATGAAAATAGGCATCTGCAAGAATGGCATTAAGCACCCAAAGACACTGATGCCGTGTTTTTTGTAGACTTGCATCATTTCCATCTGCATCTGTTGTTGTGATTGCGGATCTTTGCGAGTTGCGTATTTGTTTTGAACACGCTGCATGTCTGGTTGAGCTAAATTCATCTTGATGGACATATCATTACTCTTAGCGTAAATTGGCCAAGCTAATGTACGTACAACAATCGTTGTTAGTAAAATACCAATTGCGAAGTTGTTACCAAAAAGTGATGCAAAGAATTGCATAACAAAGGCAACAGGAATTACTAAAATCCAATCGAAGAAGTTAGCATCCTTATTGGTTAAAGGTCTTTCACCACCAGCGACATAGACTGTAAAATCTTCACTGGCATCGCCTTGAGTGAATGTAACAGTATAACTGTATTGGTCTTTAAATCCATCTTCACCCATTGGGTCGTATCCATGATCATCAAATTGATCTTTGACGTCTTCGCCTCTGAGTGCAGTTACATCACCATCGCGTTCAACAACATAAATCATCATACCTGTTGGGTCAAATGTTTCACCTTTTTGATACAAGATGTTGTCTTGTTCAAAACGGAATGCGATCATAACGATGTCATTATCATCACCAACGGTTGTTTCAGGTTTAACATAGAGTTTGAATGATGTTTCGATATCTGATACGGTGTAAGTATATGTTCTTACGCCATTGTCATCGGTGACAACATTCGAAGGTAAGTTGCCATCATAGTCAACTTTGTTAGCAACACCTTTTTCAGATAATGTCCAATAAGATAGACCATTATCTCCTTTAAAGACGATACTGTTAGCTTCAGTGTGATCAAATACGAGTTTTTCCCAAATATTTGTTTCACCTACTGGGTTGTTAGATACAACCACTTTGATGGGATCAGATCCCCCACCGCAGGCAAATAGACCAAAGACTAAAAAGAGCATCATCATTGTAAATATAATTCTTTTAGTCATTTTCGTTCTCCATAAGCTTAGATTTTTTTAATAGAACGGCTAATTTTGTTCTCATGTCTTCATAAGACAAATCAATTACAGCTGGTTTAACTACGACAACAAAAGCTTTTGCAGCTAAGATATTGTCTTTAAACTCTGTCATAATCATTCTGATGCGTCGTTTAGCGAGGTTACGCGCGACCGCGTTTCCATATTTACGGCCAATCGATATAGCGAATCTAAAATGTTTTTTCGCTGGTTCATCAGATTGATAGATTACAAAATAACTGTCACCTTTGACAACCCTTTTTTTGAAGATCGCATCGATTTCGCTATTCTTCTTTATGCGATATCTTTTTTTCATAGGTTTTCAACAATTTTAAAAAAAGAAGGACTACTCAAAAAATAACAAAAGTTATATTTTAAACGAGTAATCCAGGTGTTTTTAAAATAATGATTTAATTAAACAGTTAATGCTGCGCGGCCTTTCAATCTGCGACGAGCTAATACTTGACGACCATTCGCAGTTGCCATTCTTGCTCTGAAGCCATGGGTCTTAACGCGCTTAAGCTTACTTGGTTGATATGTTCTTTTCACAAATAAAACCACCTTTCTTGCGAAACCATGCTTTTTCATTATATAAAAAGACCCCACTTTTGTCAACCATAAACATTGATTTTTTTGTTGAGAAAAATTAAGGGTTGAGATAACTTGACTGCCACTTTTGTTGAATGCTATTTTTTCAACGATTTTTCATGAAGTTACTCACGAGAAGACTGTGGAAAACTTAACCACTTTTTTGTGGGTTTGTGGAAAACTTGGTAAAATGTAAGATTGGCTTAATAAACGTGTAAACAATCTGTAATTTTCCACAATCTTTCCACTTATCCACAAGACTATATCTCATGTTTTCCACAAAAACTGTGGATATCTTTTTCGTTCGTTTCTATAGAAGTATGTTATTCTAAAACTACGATGAATTAAGGGGTTTTTATATGAACACATACGACCTGCTTTGGCAGCGCATTTTAAACGAACTTGAAACAACTTTTAGCGAAGATATATTTCAAGAAGTTTTTGAACCAATTAAATCGACTCACAAATACGCTAATGACCATGTTTATGTGATCGTTCCTAGTGAATTTATCAAAAATCGCATCAATCGTCTTTACCTTGGAAAGATTAATTCGTTAGCTCAAAAATTCAACAATGCTCCCATCAGATTTAAGTTTGTGACCGAATCAGAGATGATTCCAGAGGAAACATTGATCAGCCCTGAGAGAAACTTGAGTTTAAAGTATCGTCCAGGTAACCTCAATGCGACATATACCTTTGACAACTTTGTTGTTGGTAAATCAAATATGTTTGCATTCAGAATGGCGATGAAAGTTGCTGATCAACCAGGTGCGGTAGCTAATCCACTATACATCTTTGGTGATGTTGGTTTAGGTAAAACCCACTTGATGCAGGCTATCGGTAATTACATTTTAGATCAAGACATTAACAAGAAAGTACTTTATGTTAAAGCTGATGGTTTTATTGAAGATTTCGCTAACCTTCTAAAAAAGGAAAAAATGGAAGATTTTAATGCGAAATATCGTGATATAGACATCCTTTTAGTTGACGATATTCAAATCATGGGTGGTGCAACAAAAACCCAAATGGAGTTTTTTAAACTCTTTGATTATCTTTATCAAGCTAATAAGCAAATCGTTATTACCAGTGATAAACCAGCTTCTGAATTAAAAAACATTATGACCCGTTTGACCTCACGTTTTGAAGTAGGGTTAACAGTTGATATCCAAGTACCTGATTTAGAACACCGTATTGAGATTTTAAAGCGTAAACTCGCTACCGAATCAAGTGATATCCATGATATTCCTAATAATGTCTTAGAATTTATCGCATCGTCTTTCGTTACAAATATCAGAGAGCTTGAAGGTGCTTTAAAACGTGTTTTATTCTACTGTTTGACGAATAACTTAGATTTAAATGTAGAAACCGTCAATGAGGCTCTAGAACCTTTATTAAAAACTAAGAGAAAAACAGATTCACTGAATGAGAACAACTACGATCGCATTCAATCCATCGTGAGTGATTTCTATGGCATCACATTAGAAGATCTTATTGGTAAGAAAAGACACTCAAAGTATATTTTACCGCGTCATATAGCGATGTATATCATTAAATTACGTTATAATATTCCTTATAAAACCATTGGATCCCTCTTTGGAGATCGTGATCATTCAACCGTTTTGGCGGCTTGTGAAAAGATTGACAATGATTTAAAACAGGATGCAGCGTTAAAAATTGCAGTTGATACCATCATCAAAAAAATCGATGCATTTAACAAAAAATAACTGTTTATAGAATGTTGAAAATATGGTATAATAATAGCGATATAAAGCCTTTATCGGATTTATCCACAAATCCACAATTGTAACAACAATAATTAAAAGATTAAATAAAAGAAATAAAAGGAGCTCGCATATGATTTTCAGTATCGATCGTGATGTACTACTTAACCAACTTCTTATCGTTCAAAAAGGTCTTCCTTCAAAAACGCCACTTCCGATTCTTTATGCGATTAAATTTGAAGTTAATGAAGATCATATTTTACTAACGACTAGCAATACAGATGTCGCTATTCAAGTTTTAATTGATGATCACTCATTATCAATTAAACAAGGTGGTAAGGTTGCTATACCAGGAAAATACTTCATTGAAATCATAAGAAAGATCACTTCACAACGTGTTGAATGTGCACTCATTGAAGATAAATTGATCGTTATTAAAGCAGATCGTTCTGAATTTAAATTAAGATTAATGGATGTTGAAGATTATCCTGAAATAGATTTCTTAGATTTAGATGATCCAGTTGTTTTAGATTCTCAACTTATTAAAACGATTATCAAAGAAACGAATTATGCAACAGCATCATCTGAAAAACGTCCTATTTTAACAGGTGTTAACTTTAAGTATTTAGACAATCATCTCTATTGTGTTGCTACCGACTCTTATCGTTTGTCACAAAAAAATGTTAAATTAAGAACTCATAGCAAACAATTTGATATCGTTATCCCTAACAAGAGTTTAGATGAATTATCTAAAATTTTAGATAACTATAATGACGATGTTGAACTTTTCATTAATCCAAATAAAGTATTGTTCAAGATGAATAAAATTTTATTCCAAACACGTCTTTTAGAAGGTACATATCCAGATACAATGCGTATTATCCCAGTTGAATTCCCAGTTGTTATTCCATTTAACAAAGAAGAGTTACTAGCTGCTGTTGAACGTGTATCTTTACTTTCCCCAAGAGATCGCGAAACAAACTACAACATCATTAAAATGAGTTTACGTCCTGATCGCATTGTTGAAATCAGTTCAACAAACAACGAAGTCGGTGATGCGCTTGAAGAAATCATTCCATCATCAGACGCCATTGGACCTATGATTAAAATTGCATTCTCATCACGTTATTTAGTGGAAGCATTAAAGTCATTTAGTTCATCAGAAATTCATATTCAATTTGCTGGTGAAGTTAAACCGTTTGTGATCAAAGGTAGTTTAGATGTTGATTTATTACATCTTATTTTGCCAGTAAGAATCGATTAATTATAAAAGATTTCAATAAGAGTTGCGTAAAGCGACTCTTTTTTTGCTTTCTTTTTAACCTTTGAAATTTCCGTTTTAAAGCCGTTTTATAAGGTGACGTGAAGATGTGACTTTATACCTATAAAAAAGTAGAAAATGGATGTTTTTTTCCTTATATTATGATATAATATAAAAGGATAGCCGAGGATAGAACATGATTAAATTCAGCATTACACCAGAATTTATAACTTTAGGACAGTTTTTAAAAGCTACTGATCACATTGGTTCAGGTGGGGAAGCCAAGTTTTTTTTATTAGAAGAAAACGTTTTGGTCAACCAAGAAAGACGAACTGAACGCGGAAAGAAATTATATCCAGGTGATCGTATTCAAATCAAAAAAGAAACTTACATCATCACACATGATTAAACGTATCCAATTAAAGCACTTTAGAAATCATGATGTGGTTGATTTATCATTTCAAAAACCTTTTGTGTATATACATGGTCTTAATGGTTCAGGTAAAACAAGCATATTAGAAGCTATCTATTTTTGTGCAACAACCAAATCACATCGTACCAATGATGAAAAAGATATGATTCAAAACAAAGAACCCTTCACTTCTGTTAAATTGTGGCAAGATGATGATCGCTATGAAATTGTCTTATCAAAGACAGGTAAACGAGCATCAATTAACGGGGTTGAAAAAAGAAGGATCAGTGATTTCATCGGTCATTTAAGGATTGTGATGTTCGCACCTGAAGATTTAGAACTCATTCAAGGATCTCCACAAGATCGACGACAATTTGTAGATCTTGAATGGATGCAACTCAATAAAACATATCTAAGACACCTAAATACGTATAAACAAGTTTTAAAACAGCGAAATAGTTTATTAAAGAAGATAGGTATCGAGGATGATTATACATTTTTAAATATTTTAGGTGATCAACTCTATGAAGTTGGATCAGAAATCATCGCGGAAAGGAAAATCTTTGTTCAAGAACTCAATGATATATTCAAAAAAATTTATCAACGATTCTCTGTACATGATGTTGAATTTCAATATGAACCTGACGTTGATGATCAAGCATTCTTAAAAGCATTACAAAAGAATCAAAAACAAGATATTTTATATCAAACCACTATGGCAGGCCCTCACAGAGATGACTTTAATTTCCGTTTTAACGGATTTGAAGCCAAGAGTTATGCATCACAAGGGGAGCAACGTCTGATGGTGATTGCGCTTAAATTAGCGCTGTTAGAATTGATTAAAGAGAAGACTCACCAACAGGTTACACTTCTGTTAGATGATGTCTTGAGTGAACTTGATGAAGAAAAACAAAATCTTTTCCTAAAAGAATTACCAAAAGAACATCAAATCATTATGAATAGTACACACCCAATTGAGGGGGATCACATCCAGATGATTTATTTGAAAAAGGAGTAATGAACATATGTCGAATTATGATGCATCGAATATTCAAATATTAGAAGGACTTGAGGCTGTTAGAAAACGCCCGGGTATGTATATCGGTAGTACCGGATCACGTGGTTTGCACCACCTTGTTTGGGAAATCATCGATAACTCAATCGATGAAGCATTGGGTGGATACGCTACAAACATCAAATTAGAACTTCTTAAAGGCGAAATTGTTCGCGTAACAGATGATGGTCGTGGTATTCCAGTTGATCTTCATCCAAAAACACATCGTCCCGCATTAGAAACCATTTTAACATCACTTCACTCAGGTGGTAAGTTTGATGGTAAATCTTATAAAGTTTCAGGTGGTCTACATGGCGTAGGTGCATCTGTTGTTAATGCGCTATCAGAATGGTTTATCGCTGAGATCCATCGTGATGATAAAGCTTATGAACAACGTTTTGAACGTGGTATTCCAGTCACTGATGTTAATGTTATAGGTACTTCTGATCATACAGGAACTATCATCACCTTCAAGGCAGATCATCTTGTGTTTACTGAAACTCAAGTATATGATTTCGAAATTTTAAAAAACCGTGTTCAACAGCTCGCATTCTTAAACAAAGGTATCAAGATTACAATCTCTGATCAACGAGGTGAAACACCGGTTGAACATACCTATCACTATGAAGGTGGTATTGTTGAATATGTAGGTTTCTTAAATACGGGCAAAGGTAAAGTCAATCAAGACATTATTTATGTTGAAAAAGAAGTTGATGGTATCCAAATTGAAATCGCTATGCAATATAACGATTCATATGCAACCAATCTTTATTCGTTTACGAATAACATTCCAACTCATGAAGGTGGTATGCATGAAGATGGTTATAAACTTGCATTAACACGTGTTCTAAACAAGTATGGCACCGAGTCTGGAGCTTTAAAGAAGGATGATTCATTCTTAGGTGAAGATACACGTGAAGGATTAACGGTTATTATCTCAGTCAAACATCCAAACCCACAGTTTGAAGGACAAACAAAAACAAAATTAGGTAATCCAGAAGTTCGTGGGATCACGTCTCAAGTCTTTGGTGATGGTTTAGAGCGCTATTTATTAGAAAATCCAACTGATGCTAAGGGCATCATTGAAAAATGTCTTATGGCGTCTAGAGCACGCGTTGCAGCTAAAAAAGCAAGAGAAGCAACCAGAAGAAAATCACCACTTGACGCGTTAGGATTCGCATCAAAATTAGCAGATTGCAGAAGTAAAGATCCCGTTATCTCTGAAATTTACATCGTCGAAGGTGACTCTGCTGGCGGATCTGCTAAGCAGGGGAGAGAATCAGAATATCAAGCGATCATGCCACTACGTGGTAAGGTCTTAAACGTTGAAAAAGCAAGAATCGATAAGATTTTAAGCAATAAAGAAATTTTATCACTCATCCAAGCTTTAGGAACAGGAATTGGTGAAGAGTTTGATGCGGAAAAAGCACGTTATCATAAAGTGGTCATCATGACCGATGCTGATATCGATGGTGCGCACATCAGAACACTTCTATTGACCTTCTTCTTTAGATTTATGAAGCCTTTAATTGATTTAGGTTACGTCTTTATTGCACAACCACCACTTTATAAAGTTCAATCTGGTAAACGCGTTGAATATGTCTACAGTGATGATCAACTTCAAAAATTACTTGAAGAAATGGGTGGACGTCCACAAATTCAACGCTACAAAGGTCTTGGTGAAATGAACCCTGAACAATTATGGGAAACAACCATGGATCCAGAAAACCGTACACTTCTTCAAGTATCCCTTAAGGATGCCATGGATGCAGACCAAGTCTTCTCTATGCTCATGGGTGAAGAAGTTGAACCAAGAAAACAGTTTATTCAAGAAAACGCGATTTATGCGAATAATATCGATGCTTAGAAAGGAGATTTCATATGGATCAGACATTTAATACAGATTCGACTAAAACCACTGAAGGTTTAGTCAAGGAGATCAACATATCAAATGAGATGAAAACCTCCTTTTTAAACTACGCGATGAGCGTTATTGTATCTCGTGCACTTCCTGATATTCGTGACGGCCTAAAGCCAGTTCAAAGACGTATTTTATACGCGATGAACGATTTAGGTATGTCAGCTGATAAAGCACATAAAAAATCAGCGAGAATTGTCGGGGAAGTTATCGGTAAGTATCACCCACATGGTGATTCCTCCGTTTATGATGCCATGGTTAGAATGGCACAACCCTTTAACTATCGTATGCCATTAATTGATGGCCATGGTAACTTTGGTTCTGTTGATGGCGATGGCGCAGCTGCTATGCGTTATACCGAAGCAAGAATGTCTAAGATTGCTGGAGAACTTGTTAGAGACTTAGAAAAGAATACCGTTGACTTTGTCGATAACTATGATGGATCAGAACATGAACCATCTGTACTTCCTGCTCGTTACCCTAATTTACTTGTCAATGGGTCTACGGGTATCGCAGTTGGTATGGCAACGAACATTCCACCACATAATTTAGGTGAAGTGATCGATGGTTTGCTAGCCTATATGGATAATGAAGAGATTACCATTGCTGAGTTAATGCAATTTATTCAAGGACCTGACTTTCCAACAGGCGGTCAAATTCTTGGTTTATCAGGACTTAGACAAGCGTATGAAACTGGACGCGGTATTATCGCAAACCGTGCCACTGCAGAAATCGTTACACATAAGAATAAACAAGCAATTGTTGTTACTGCGATTCCCTATGCTGTTAACAAGACCACATTGATCGAACGTATTGCAGATATCGCTAAAGATAAAATTGTTGAAGGTATCACAGATTTACGTGATGAATCCAATCGTAAAGGCATGCGTATTGTCATCGAACTAAGAAAAGATGTCAATCCACATGTCATGCTCAATAACTTATATAAGCATACACAACTCCAACAATCATTTGGTTTTAATATGATCTGTTTGGTTAAGGGTCAACCTCAGATGGTTACGTTAAAAGATATGCTTAAGTACTATCTGGAACACCAGATTGAAGTCATTCAAAGAAGAACCGTTTATGATCTAGAAAAAGCTGAAGCTAGACAACATATTCTTGATGGTTTAGTGATTGCACTTCATGATGTCGATCGCGCGATTGAAATCATTAAACAATCTAAAACAGGTGAAGAAGCTAGAGAAGCGTTAATTGCAGAATATCAACTCACTGATATTCAAGCAAGAGCAATTCTAGATATGCGTCTACAACGCTTAACCGGTATGGAAATTGAAAAATTAGAATCTGAATTGGCTGAGCTCGTCATCAAAATTGGCGATTACAGAGATATCATTCAAAGTCAAGACCGCAAGTTAGATATCATCAGAACAGAGCTCTTAGAAATCAGAAATAACTACGCTGATCCTCGTATGACTGAGATCAACTTACACGAAGACTTAAGTATTGAAGATGAGTCCTTAATTCCGGTTGAAGATGTCATTATCACAGTCACCAACAACGGCTATATCAAACGCATGAATGTCGATCATTATAAGACACAAAACCGTGGTGGTGTCGGTATGTCAGGTATCAAGGTTCATGAAGATGATTACGTTGAACATATCAGAATGACATCAACACATGATTATCATTTATTCTTCACGAATAAGGGTAGAGTTTATAAGATCAAAGGGTATAAAGTTCCTGAAGGATCAAGACATTCTAAAGGATTACCGATTGTCAATTTACTTGAATTCCAAAAAGATGAATGCCTTGCATCATTTACCAATGTGAAGGATTTTGAAGATGAGAACGCTTATCTCACATTTATCACAAAGAAGGGTATTATCAAGCGTACGCCGATTAAAGAATATGCGAACATTCGTACCAATGGTATTAACGCGATCAACCTAAGAGAAGATGATGAACTCTTAAGTGTAGCATTAACCGATGGAACCAAAGATATTATCTTAGGAGCATCCAATGGTAAAGCTATTCGTTTCGATGAAAACGATGCACGTGCTATGGGTAGAACAACATCGGGTGTTCGTGCGATGGACTTAGGTGAAAACGATGAAGTCGTTGGAGCTGCCATGATTTCAAGTCCAGAAGACGAAATCTTGGTTATTACTGAAAATGGCTTTGGTAAGCGAACTATCGTTGATGAATATCGTAAACAAATTCGTGGTGGGAAAGGTGTAAAGACACTGAATGTCACTGAAAAGAACGGTAAACTTTCAACTCTTCGCGTCGTCTCTGACGATCAAGATTTAATAGTTGTCTCCGATAAAGGTGTTGTGATTAGAACACATATTGATCAAATTTCACAGACGAAACGTGCGACACAAGGTGTTCGCATCATCCGTTTAAGACCTGATCATAAGGTATCAACAATTGCACTTGTTCCACGTCAGGAAGAAGTTTTAGAAGAAGAAATTACAGACACATTTGTTCAAGAATCACTCAATGTTGCTGAACCTAAAAAAACCATAGAAGCTGTTGATCTAGCACCTGAAGAGGTCGAAGAAAAAACCAAAGAAGTTGTAACAACAGATTCACTGTTTGATGAAGAGTAATGAAAAGGCGGACCCAAAAGGTTCGCCTATTTTTCTTCTTTTATAGTACCATGTTTTTTCATATATTCGATGGCAAAATCATGGAGTTCTATCTTCCAATCACCATAGACAAGATCTCTCATCCTCTTGTAGCGAAGAGGTGAGCCATCTGTGATGAGCGTCGCATAAGTTTTAAAGAGATTTTCTTCATGCAGGTCTTTCTCATCTAAAAAGAAATGAGCTAAAGCTTTATAGTAGTAAAGGAAATCAAGTAAATAATAGGAACGTTGACTTCGATCAAACTCAATAGCGCGATCACAAACAGAAATCACATCACGATAGCGTTTATTAAGTCCGTAATACTCAGCAATACGATACAAAACTAAGATGTGCATTGTTTCATTGTGACCAGAGTGGATGCGGTTTGGATTATCAGCAAGAATTAGTAATTTTTCAATCAATTTATTGGATTCCTTGAACATAGGATTACTGATGAGTGAAGATAGTACAACCATCTCAATACTACTTAAAGCACTCCGATCTAAAATTTCAGGGTATTGTATCAACGAAAGCGTCAGATCTAAAAGTTCTTGACGCCCTATTTTTCCTGCACCATAGTTCAAGGCATGAATAGCATGCTGGTAATACATTTTATTAAAAGGATCATGAATCGAATTGAGAGGCATATCTTTGAGGATTTTATAAGCTTCATCATAACCTCTATTCGCTACATAAAAATAAAATTGATTAACACGTTTTGTTTCATGAATCTTTTCACTTTCGAACTCTAAAATCATATGCTGAGGACGATATCCCAAACGTTCAGAAAATTTTGTGATGATGTCATGTGACATATAAGATAAGCCATTGAGATATCTTCTGTATTG
>CAZETB010000034.1:0-3968 GCA_964514865.1 uncultured Mariniplasma sp.
AAATATCATATTTACGCATAAGAAATCGTCACCTCCATGGTCAGTGTAGCGGTGAAGCGATAAGTTGGTGTCTTAGTGATCCATCTAGTTAATGTAGGTTCATCAACAATTCCATGACTCTCATACAAACTGATGATAAACTCATAAAGTTCTTGTTCAGTATCTGCTTGTATATAAATTGCAATCTCATTTGTTTCAGGACGAACTTGATAACTTGTGAGAGTGACTGAAGGTGTTTGCAAATCAATGATATCTAAAAGATGACTGGTGAAGACATCTTGTTGATTCATAATATATGTATAAGCACGATTATATTCAAGTTGAACGACCGGTACTTCACTTGTTTGAGGAGTTTCCTCAATCAACATATCGAGTTGCATCTGTAATGCGTTATTTCTGTTTTGTTGCAGTTTGATCTCTTCTGACATGGCATAATAGGGAATATAAACCAACAGCATGAAAACAACGATAGCAAATGCTACCACCATGAGTTGGTGACCGATCATACGATTTCTAGGAATGCGTTCGAGTTTGAAATCGATGCTATTTTGATCGCGGAATGATTCCCCTAAAAGAACTGCATAAGGCAATTTACAAGCTTTTGGTAATAGTTTTGAGAACGTTTCTTCAACATTGAATGTACAGAGTTGCGCTTTATATGATGATAACTTCTTAACTAATAGTTTTTGAAGTTCCTCATCATCAATATCTTCATTCATATTGAAAATCAGCACTTTACCAATGTGTTGTTTTCCTTTTCTTAAATTGAACTTATAGTAATTTGAAATACGCTCAACATAGTTTTCAATCATTTGAGCATATTCTTCTTTACCGCCATCATTTTCTTCAATTAAGTTGAAAATGGGGAAACCTTTTTCCAAAATTTGAATGGAGAACATACCATTATACAAATTAACGAACATCGTGATGTCATCAAGTTGACTCACCTTGTTATGGTAGATGTTATAAAATGGTACAGCAGATATTTCATATAGAACTTCTTTTGCTTTAAGTTTATCAAAAACATCGTGGTATGCATGTAGTAAATGACCATCTGTAATCAGTGCAATCACTCGAATAAGTTCTTCAGATTCTTCACGAACAAAATGGGTAATAACAGGTTCTGGATATGGAAAATGAAGGGTTTTACCCAACTGTTCAGCAAAATATTGGTCAATTGTTTTCTTAACGAGTTCTTCACGCTTAATCTTGACATCACGAATCAATAAGTTTTCATCATGTATAACAAGTGTGATAGTTCTTGGATAAACCTGGTACTTTTCCAAGAGCTTTTTTAATGTTTCAAGAACACTTTCGGGTTCTTTGATATAGCCATTTTCAATCGCACCTTTTTCAAGATGAGCGGTACCAAAAGCTGCTTGATCTAAAAAGGGTTGACGTTGAAAAAAACCAACGATTTCATCGGTGAAGAATATAGCAATATCGGTTCGTTTATTAAACATTGAAATCACATCCCTAATAGACTGAGATACGCTTCAATGAGCATATCTCCATAAAAGTATGATATAACAACACCTAACGCAATAAATGGAACTAAAGCAAATGCTTGAGACTTCTTCTTTAGTTTAATAATACCATAGATAAGACCAAGAATGGATGCTATAAATAACGATAGAAAACCTTGTGTGATGGTTAATACCCAACCTATGAAAACAAAGAGTTTAACATCCCCACCACCTAAAGCTTCTTTATGATATATTTTTGATGCTAAATAAGATATCAAAAAAAGTGAAACAAATAGAATAGATGATGACAAGAGATAGGTCAACCATGTACCTTGGATGATTCTAATCACGATTAACACAACTGCTCCAACCATCCATACACGATCAATGACAACCGTGTATTTCATATCTGATAAAGATTCAATAAAGAGAACTGAATAGAGAACCAAAATCACGAGTAATTCAAAAGAAAAACCTGCATAAAGATACGTGAATACAAAGATAAGACCACCTAATAATTCAAAAAGTGGGTAACATATGCTAATTTTCTTGTGACAAGATCTGCATTTTCCACGATTAACGATATAACCTAAGATCGGAAATATATCGATCCATTTTAGTTGTGTTTTGCAGTGATCACAATGAGATCTTCCCATGAGTGTCTCTTGTTTAGGCAATCTTTCTGCAAGTAGATGATAAAAAGATGTGAGTAATGCTCCCAAGATAAACATGAGCATGGCATAAAATATCTCCATAGGGTCTCCTTATGAAAGAAAAGGAGGCCCATGGTGTTGGTACCTCCATCAATTTTTTAACGTCGTGTTTGATTAAGCGCCTTGTTTAAAACCATTAACCCATAGTAATACTGCGGTACCACCAGTTGAAGCAGCGTAGAATGTGACCGTATTTCCATTTACTTGAACCCAAATATTGGTTGGATCAACAACAGTTGCACTTCCTAAACCAAATTCATTGTCTTTAAGATCAATAAAATCATCTGATTCCATGGATGCTAACGTAAATCTGGTAGTATCTTCTGCATAAAGTATTGCAGCTTCAACGATTGTATCATATGTTGCGCCAGCAGCATTTTCTTTTTGTCTTTCAATTAAACCACCAATGGTTGGTACTGCGATAGCAGCAATAATACCTAAAATAACAACAACAGCTAATAATTCTACAAGTGTAACACCTTTTTTACTTTTCAATAATTTTAACATATTTATCCTCCTATTTAGGTTATTTCCTATATCTTAATATTATCACGAATTGGTGATATGTAAATAGTTTCGGTTACGGTTTAAGAAAAACGTAATACTTTAGATTTGAGAGCCTAATGAAAGCATCGGCAGCATAATCGCTAATATTAAAACACCAACAATCGCATACACTACAATGAGCAGTATCGGTTGAATCGAATTTTTCAACTGTTGCACCCGTAATTCAGTAATACCATTATAGTAATGTGATAGGTTTTCCATGAGCTTAGGAATATTACCTGTTTTTTCTCCTGTCGATATCATGCGTGCCATGATGGGATCAATATAATTACTCTCTTCAAACGCTCTAGAAAATGGTTTACCATCTTCGATATATTTAAGTGTTTTAATCATTAAATCTTTATAGACGACATTGGATAAAAGATTTTTTACAGTCTGTAGTGCTTTTGCTGAATTAACACCGCTAGCTAACATTTGTGATAATGAGTTTGCAATCATGATCTGATTATTCATTTGAATCAGATTGCCAAAGATGGGAATGTTTAATGATAATACCGTTAAGAAGTAGTGAAATTTTTCAACATACTTGTTTAATAGAATAATCGTAATAACAACTAAAAAGATTAATCCAAAGATCAGTATGGCATATTGTTTCAAAAACTCTCCAATATTTAAAAACATCTGCGTAATCCCAGGAAGTTCTGCACCTTCAAATGATGCGAATAACCCTGTAATATTAGGAAAAACAAAGAGTAACATACCTATCGAGATTACAATCGCTGCTGTCAAATAGATCAAAGGCATTCTTAAAGCTCCTTTAATCTCGGTTTGTACTTTTAACTGATTTTCATAATATTCTGCCATATGAACAACAGTGGGACCTAAATCACCTGAGAGTTCACCAACTTCAACCATTTGAACAAGTAAACTTGGGAAATCCTTAGGTCTTTTTGATAAAGCTTTAGAAAATGTTAAACCATTATTAATTTGTTGGTAAAGCTCAAAATAAAGTTTTCGTTGATTTCTATTATCTTGTTGAAGTGATAACAGTTCTAATGCAGATATTAACTTTATCCCTGCATTTAGTAATGAACCGAGCTGTTTCAAAAAGAAAATCAACTGTTTAGGAGAAAGCAATCGCCCAAAAGTAATCTTATCTAAGCGTGTTAAAAGGTTACGATATTCAGTGATGTTTTCGATCACGTAGTTTTTAGATTGTAAATACTTAACGACAACATTACGGTTTAAGGCTTCAATGGTTCCTCTAACCGTTTTGCCATCA
>CAZETB010000034.1:3978-19499 GCA_964514865.1 uncultured Mariniplasma sp.
AGCATTTTTAGCGATATACTTATAGTTTCTTAAATCCATCTATTGATCACTCCAGCTCATTGGCAACTTTGAGGACTTCTTCTAACGATGTGATACCATTTTTAATCTTTTGTAAACCTGATTCTAAAATGGTGATCATACCTTCACTACGCGCTTGTCTTGTTAAATCAATAACAGATGCGTTTTCTGCGATTAAACGCTGCATATTTCTAGTAATAGGTAATACTTCAAAAATACCTACACGACCTGCATAGCCTTTAAAATTACACGATGTACAACCTTTAGAACGCTTGACATGATCAATGTTCATACCATATTTTTTGAACATGACCACTTCAGATGGTGTTGGTTCATCTTCATAACTACATTCTGTACAAAGACGTCTGACAAGACGTTGAGATACAATACCTGATAGAGATGATGCGATTAAGAAAGGTTCAATATCCATATCTAAAAGACGTGTGACCGTTTTAACAGCATCATTGGTATGAATGGTAGATAGAACCAAATGTCCTGTTAATGATGCACGAATGGCGATTTCAGCGGTTTCCACGTCACGAATTTCACCGACCATGATAATGTTTGGATCTTGTCTTAAAATGGAGCGTAGTGCTTTAGCGAATGTCAAATCGACATCAGGTTGAACTTGAACCTGGTTAACACCTTGCATTTTGATTTCAACAGGATCTTCAACGGTAACAATATTAACACCCGGATTATTAAGTTCTTCTAAGCATGCGTAAAGTGTTGTTGTTTTACCTGAACCTGTAGGTCCACTAACTAAAACTATACCATTTGGTTTATCAATCATTTTTCTGACTAATCGTTCTTCTTTTTCATTAAAACCAAGTGCTGAAATCTTGTTCATGGATCCTGACAAGTCTAAAATACGCATAACAACTTTTTCACCTCGAACAGTTGGTAATGTTGAGATACGTAAGTCGATATTTTTCTGTTGAATAGAAGTTTGAATACGACCATCTTGAGGAACTCTGGTTTCCGTGATATCCATACCTGACATAACTTTGATACGAGAAATCATTTGATGATGGATTTTAATGGGAAACTCTTTAACGACATCTAAAACTCCATCAACACGATAACGAACCAAAATCTTATCGTCTAACGGATCGATATGAATATCTGATGCTCTTTGGAAAACAGCAGAAGTTAAGATTTGATTGACGAGTTTCACCATCGGTGTATCGTCATCATCATCTTCTTCGATCTCTTCTTCTTTAGAGATGGATTGTCGTGCACCTAATGCCTCAAGTGTGCGGGTAAACCCATAATACTTTTCAATTTGAGAAATAATATCATTTTTAGGTGATGAAAAAGCTTTTGGACGGTAACCTGTTAAAATTCTAATTTCTTCAATAACAACAAAATCAAGCGGATCCGCTGTAGCAAATAATAAATTCTTCCCTTCTATCTTTAAAGGGATAATGATATGTCTTCTGCAAAAAGCTTCATCGATCAATTCTAAAACATGTTCATCAATCGTAAAATTAGCGAGTGCAACACGCTGTACGCCCGTGGAATCTTCAAGTGCTTTTAAAATCTGCATTTCAGTTGCATATTCTAAACGCGCTAAGGTTTCACCGAGTCGTTCTGATTTTTCTTGTTTCGACAAAGCATCTTTCAATTGTGCTTCTGTGATGATTTTAGCATCTAATAAAATATCACCTATACGTCTTAGTGCCATATCCTCACTCCTTTACCACGATATTTTGCTCAACAATGCGATTGATGGGTAATGTTTGTTCTGTATATAATTCGATTTCAGAGGTTGTTCCACCAAGTGGTGTAACACGTCTAATATAATATGTTATATAGCCGTTTGTTCCTGCTAGTATTTCTAATTCATAGGTTGTTTCCGTATCAGTATCAGTTACAACAACACCCGGTGTTAAAGCATCTAATAATGGGTTATCAACAAATATTGTTTGATAGTAAATAGTAGGTCCGACGACTTCATCTTTTTCATAAATGGTGAGTAATGGTAGTCCGGTTAAGGTGAAAACGAGTGTATCAGCTGCTGTTTGCTCTAAAGACATCTCTAATGCTTCTTGGAGAGGATTGAAAAATGAAAAATCATAGTTACTTAGTTTTAATATTCTCACATTGACACCAGGTGATGCCCATAATGGTAAGCCTTGATATCGTTCAAATATATAACCTTCAACAGGTGTTTTAACAGTTAAATACTGTAAAGCTGAAGCTATGACACTTAATGCTTCATTTGATAAATCGAGGTCATTAGTTGATTCGATAAGATAAAAACGCTCGTTAGCTGGTATCACTAAGGGTTCTTGAAAAGCTTCTGTAAGTTCGTTAACAATGAGCGGATCTATTTGATCAAGAGAAAGCGTATCGATCACTGTTGTGAAAAGTGATGGATCTAAATAATCTTTAAGTTCATAAAGCTTTCGGTTCTTCAATAACTTCATATCAAATGTTAAATCACTTAACAAGGCATCAAAATCAAATGCTTGAATCAAATCGTTAGTTAAATCGGATGTCAAGGATTGATATAAGAGATCTTCATTGGCTTGACTCAGTGTGAAAAATGCAGGATTATTCACATCTTCTCTTACTTCAACAGCAGTTTGTAAAGCATCGAAAGCAAAATAGTTTAAGTCTATTTCCCATGTGTACTCCTGATATGATAGTTCATAATCAGCAGTATTTTGCCATTGTGTAATGCGGGGTGCAAGCACATCCTCATACTCATTTCGTTCATAAGATCCGAGGTAAACAAAGCCTACAGAGGTTTGAGAAACACTTTTTCCTAGGTCTAAAACAAACAGGAGCACAACTGCAAAAACAACCGTCAAAAAGACGGTTACTAAAGAAATCATAAAGTAAAGATTGCGTTTCAAGTAGAGCGTTAAACTTTTCATGACGTTCACCTCAATCTAGCCTCATTATAACAAATGTATGGAGATTTAGTTTAATCATCTCATGATTTTTATAGCATTCTTAAGGAATTTGTAATATATCCTATGAGGTGAATTATCCAAAATGCATTATAATTAAAGTGAGAAAGAAGGTGTGCTATGCGTCTACTTAGAAACAAACGTGGTTTCACCGTACTCGAAGCGGTTGCATCCATGGTGATTATAACGCTTGTTTTTACGACTGCTATTGCCACCATCACTGCCATGCGCAATCAAGCGATTGCAACTGAAAACAAAAGAGTTGCTGTCGATGTTGCTACAACCGTTAAAGATGACTTAATTCAAACACTTCAATATAGCACAGTAGCGTTATGGTTAGGTAGCACAGAAAAGACGATTGATAGCACGACATGCTCACTCATTAGTTCAGTTGTCAGTTGTGATATCTTAACCTTATCTGAAAATAGCATCATCTCAAGTGATCAAATTACCATTAATTTCTTAGCCCCAACTGCAGAAACGACTCAATATCGAATTATACGATTTACTGTAACTGTCGTTTATTATAAAACTAGAACCATCACGATAGAAGGTGTCATCTATGCGACATAGAGGCATAACGATTGTTGAATTACTCGGTGCTATTGTACTTTTTGGGATTATTGCTTCCATTTCTGCGATGATGATTTCAACGATTACTAAAGCGAATGCTAAAATTGTTGAAAAAAGTCGTGCAAATACAGAGATAACACTCCTTACAGCCTACCTAGATGATCAATATCAAAATCTAGGTGCCACAAATTATACACCATGTGTTGGAGAATCTAACTGCATTATCTTAATTAAAGCATTCGAATATGTTCCCAATTTAGTGAGCGGTACCATTGATTTGGTGGTTTATGATCCAGTTGTAACACTAACGATTAAAATTCAAAATCAAGAACTTCTTCTAGATGATAGTGCCTATAGCATGAACTATTTTCAAATCGACAACTCATCTTCCCTATCGTATACACTCGATGGGACAAATCTTGTCTTAGAGATTGATTTAACGTTGATCGGTGAACATGATACCTATCAATTTCATTATCAGAAAACACTCATTATAGAAACTGTGCCTTTAGGATAGGAGGTTAACTATGCATATTTTAAAAAGTAAAAAAGGAATAGGTTTACCTGTTGTTTTAGCAATCGTTGCGTTTGTACTTGGCACGACGGCTACCTTTTTATCGTATGTTTATTTCCAGTCCGGGTTATCAGATATCCAAATTGAAGAAAGTGAAAACTATGCGAATGCTGTCTCAGATGTGAGAGGTGCCTTATATTTAATAGCACGAGATCAATCACTTGATCCAGCATACCTATTTAGTATCGAAGAACTGATGAACGTTGATATCGAAACATATGGGGAAAACCTTTATACGATTAGTTCAAGATTACTGGTTAATTCAAGACCTGTTCAAAGTTATTTAACTGGTGCAGTCACTTCAGTTAATACCTATGATACGATTTTTCAGTATACCGGTGAAGAACCAACATTTACATTGAGTCCATTAATTACACCAAGTACGTTAGCTGCAAGCTATCTTCCACAATATATCGAAGAAAATTTCCCTTGGATTACACCTGAAACAACATTTACAGATTTCCAAAGTGTTATTAGCTATATCAGATCATTGGCTGTGCAATATGCTGGATTTCAATATTATTTACCGTCTTCACTTGAAACACAGTGGAATCCAACAGCTTGGTGGCATTGGTACATTGACGGATCCGTTAATATTCCAAAAAATAAGAGCTTAACCGTTCCAGATGGTAGATTATTAGTCATTGATGGGGACTTAACCCTAAATGAAAACAGTACCTTAACAGGTAATGTCATTGTCAATGGAAATGTCACTATCAATGGTAAAGGAAAAAGCATTCAAAATCTTTTAGGAACTGTCTACTTAAGTGGAAATCTTGTAACAGCAAATAAGACATACCTTTCTCAAGATCCTACACGCCCAACCTTTGTGTTTGCTGAAGGAGATATTACGCTAGGTAACAATAATGCTGGTTATGGATATTTTATATCCAATAATTTCACAGCACAACAAGGTAACATCTATCTCACTGGTGGTGTTTATACAGTTTATACATCAAACATCCAAAATGACATTATTGAGAACACAGATTTTACCACTGAACATCTCTTTGATTATGCTATTCCAGAGACGATTGCAGTTGAAGCTACAAGCACAGAACCTGGTGAAACAGGATTTATCTTCACAACACCCAAGTTAAGTTAAAGAGGAACCCGTTTCCTCTTTTTTTACGTTAACTTTGCAACTATATCCCTTGATTAAATCATAGTTTGTGGGATAATAGTTGCGAGGTGTTTTTTATGCAGTATTTAATTTCATGTGACCTTGATGGAACGACGTTAAACCGTCAGGGAGAACTCACAACAAAAACGATTAACGTTTTAAGACAATTAAGAAATATGGGACATATTGTAGTTCTAGCAACAGGTAGACCATTTAGTGGTGCTATTGGTAAATATGAAGAAATTGGACTTGATACACCACTTATCACAGATAATGGTGGATCGATAGAAAATCCTAAAGATCCTTCCTTTGCAAAACAAAGAACTTATATTCCTGTTCATATGATGCATCAACTGTTCACGTTTGCTAAACCGATGATCATTTCAACCTTCTTCTCGATTGATGATGTTGTATATGCTTATCAGTATGATAAGAAATTAGAAGAATTCTTCAGTGGTATTCATAGTGATCGTGTTGTTGAAGGTGAATACACAAGTTTCGATGTTCAACCGACAGGTATGGTGTTCCTCATTCAATCAGATAAACAAGAACCCTTTGAAAACTATATTAATGTCAATTTTGGACATACATTATCTCACCGTTTATGGGGTGTAGAAAATGGTTATGCAGTTTATGAAGTTTATTTAAAACACGTTTCTAAGTCATCCGCTGTTAAATATTTACTTGATTTCTATGATGTTCCACAAAGTCAATGGATCGCATTAGGTGATGGTATTAACGATGTTGAGATGATTAGAGATGCTGGTATTGGGGTTGCTATGAAAAATGCAGTTCCTGAACTTCATGAGGTTGCCGATGTTATCACTGAGATATCACATGATGAAGAGGCTGTAGCAAACTTCTTAATTGACTATTTTAAATTAGAAGACTTTCGATAAGAAGGTTTTCTTTTTTTAGCAATAAAAAAACCATGAATCCTAAGAAACATGGTTATAGTGTAAAGTGGCGATGCACGAGAGATTCGAACTCCCGACCGACGGCTTAGAAGGCCGTTGCTCTATCCAGCTGAGCTAGTGCACCAAACTTTAAGTCAGCACTGAATATTATAACCTAAACAATGCTGAATTACAAGCCTTAATTCGTATCAAATTGACTGTAGTAAAGTTTTGCATAAAAACCATTTTGATCAAGCAATTCTTGATGGTTACCTTGTTCGATGATGTTACCATCATTCATAACAAAAATCACATCAGCATCTTTAATGGTTGATAATCGGTGAGCAATCACAAAACTTGTTCTATTTTTCATCAAAGCTTCCATCGCATGTTGAATAAGCACTTCAGTACGTGTATCAACTGATGATGTCGCTTCATCTAAGATTAACATCGGACGGTCCGCTAACATCGCTCTAGAAATCGTTAAGAGCTGTCTTTGTCCCTGGCTGATGTTTGATCCACCTTCATTTAAAATAAACTCATAGCCGCCTGATAATGACTCAATAAAGTGATGTGTCTGTGCAGAGTGAGCTGCTCTTAACATATCCTCTTCTGTTTTATCAGGTGATCCATAAACAATATTTTCTCTAACAGATCCTTCAAATAGCCATGTATCTTGCAAGACCATACCAAAGAGCGATCTAAGATCGTTTCTTGACATGTTTCTTATATCAATACCATCAATCTCAATCGAACCTGATTTAATCTCATAAAAACGCATCAACAGATTGACCATCGTTGTTTTACCAGCACCTGTAGGTCCTACGATAGCAACCTTCTGACCTGGCTTAACCTCTGCAGAAAATCCTTTGATAACATCAACATCATCTTGATATCCAAAATGAACATCCTTAAAGACAACATGTCCTTTGATATCTTTAAGTTGCACAAGATGATCTCGTTCAGGTGTTTCTTCTTTTTCGCCTAATAAATTAAAGATACGTTCAGAAGCTGCTGCTGTTGACTGCAACACATTAGCCACACTACCAATTTGTTGAATCGGTTGATTGATTTGTCTAACGTATTGAATAAAACTTTGAATAATACCAATTTCAATCGCTAACGTCGGATTATCTGATAACACGAGGAGTGCACCAACAACAGCAATCGAAATATATGCGATATTACCAAAGAATAACTGAACAGGAAACATGATACCTGAAATAAACTGTGATTTTAATGCACTTTGATAGAGATCATGATTGATTCTATCAAAGTTTTCTTTTGATTTCTTTTGGTGATTGAAAATCTTAATGACGGTTTGTCCACCATAAGTTTCTTCAATATGACCAGTCATTTCACCAAATGAGCTCGCTTGTTTTCTAAAGTAACCTTGAGATAACTTCACAAACTTTCTAACTGTAATAAATGATAGTGTTGTAGTAACTAAAGCAACACCTGTCAAAGGTAATGATAAAAACATCATGATCGCAAAGATTCCAATAATCATAGCAATCGATCTGAATATTTCTGCAATACTTTGTGTGAGTGTCACGTTAATCGTTTCAACGTCATTCGTAACGCGACCTAAAAGATCACCAAACTGTTGATTATCAAAAAACTTAAGTGGTAGTCTATTCATCTTAGCAGATAATTCTTTACGCATACCATAGGTGAGATGCTGTGTCATCCCGATGAGTAAGAACGCTTGTAAGTAATTAAATGCTGCTGATAAGATATGTACGACAACGATGACTAACGCTAATTCACCAATGGATACACGAATGCCCCAAATGACTTCGATATCACCAAATGACATTTGACTAAACACACCACCAGCGGCTTCATAAGCGCGTGCTACTTCTGATGTGATTAAACCTAAAAACCATGGTCCTAAAACGGTGAGAAGAGCTGCAGTAATCGCCATCATACCTGCGCCTATCACTTGGAAGCGGTATGGCTTTAAATAAGCTAAAAGCTTCTTCATCGTTCCTTTAAAATCTTGGGGTTTACCCATATAGGTCATCCCACGAGGTCCTCTCAGAGCTGGACGTGGTTGTTGTATCTGTTTATCTCGATCTTGGTTCATAAGAGTTCCTCCTTCGAGAGTTGTGATGAAGCAATTTCTTGATAAACCTTAGAGGTTTTCATAAGTTCTTCATGTGTACCGATACCAACGATTGTTCCAGAATCTAAAACGATAATTTGATCAGCATGTCTAATGGTATTGATCCGTTGAGCAACGATTAATTTAGTTGCTGTCACATGTTCATTGAGCATTTGTCTAAGTTTGTGATCGGTTTTATAATCAAGTGCCGAAAATGAGTCATCAAAAATATAGATAGGGGGCTTTTTAGCAATCGCACGTGCAATCGATAAACGTTGGCGTTGTCCACCAGATACGTTGGTACCACCTTGTGAAATTAGATGATCATATGCGTCTTCCATCTCAATGATAAAATCATGAGCTTGTGCAATCTTTGCTGCTTCATCTAAATGATTGGGATCTGCATGTTCAGCAAATAAGATGTTATCTCTAATAGAGCCACCAAATAAGATACCTTTTTGAGGTACATATCCGATTAAGCCATGTAAATCTTCTTGTGTCATATCTTTGATGTCAATGCCATCAATCGTGATCGTACCACAGGTGCGTTCATAAAAACGTGGAATCAAATTGATCAACGTTGATTTACCAGAACCTGTCGAACCAATAAATGCTGTTGTTGAGCCTGATTTAACTTTGAAATTGATGTGTGATAAAACAGGTTCTTGTGCATCTGGGTATTGGAAACAAACATCTTTAAATTCGACTTCACCTTTGATATGTTCGGGTAGTTTAACAGGATTAACAGGATCTTTAATCTCTATATCCATATCTAAAACGTCCATGATACGCTTCGCTGAAATGGCTGCTCTAGGAATGTTGACGAAAATGAATGACATAAACATAAATGCCATCACAGCACGCATTGCATACTGCATGAGTGCCATCAGTGAACCTGGTGTAAACCCATCTAAACCAACGAAATAACGTGAACCTACATAAACGATTGTCAAACTGGTCAATCCCATGATGAGACCCATAAATGGCCACATCACAGATGAAACACGGTTAACAAAAATATTGAGACGCATTGATTCTCTCGATGCTTCATCAATACGGCTTGCTTGATATTCTTGTGTGTTGTACGCTCTAACAACGCGTAACCCCGTTAGGTTTTCTCTTGTTCTTAAATTTAATTTATCAACCAGTTTTTGAACCAATTGAAACTTAGGCATCGTAATCGAGAAAACGATGGTTAACATGATAATTAACGCGGTGATGGATGCGACTAAAATCATCGATAATGTTGGTTGTTGAATGATGGAGAATATGATTGCTCCTGCGGCTAACAAAGGTGCTAATATGATCATACGTAGCATCATGTGAACAATACCTTGAAGTTGTTGAATGTCATTGGTTGTTCTTGTGATCAAAGATGATGTCGTGAAATGGTCCATTTCACGTAGTGAGAACTTCTCAATCTTTTGGTAAACTGCTTCTCTTAAATTTTTAGCAAAACCTGCAGATATTTTAGACTCTAAATAGCCACCAATAATCGTAACGATGATACTGATAACGGTAGCTCCTAACATTAAACCTGCATAATAAAAAATACGTTCTAAATTGGGATCTGTAACAACCTCGCCTAATCCTAAGCCTTCACTCACGATTTGGCCTAACAAATTAGGAAGTAACAAATCTAAAAAAGCACGCAGGGCAACCAGTGTAAAAACAATCGCCACACCAAATCGGTATGGCTTTAAGTATTTAAGTGTCTTTAACAAAGTATCACTCTTTCTAAGTTGGTTTTATGAATTAGCTGATTTTTCCCATCTGGCTAATTTTATCTAAAATACGCATCAAATTCTTGGTATCTTCTTCACCGAGATGATCGATCACAGCCTTAAGAGGTTGATAGTATTCATCACGAATGGATTCAACAAAATCCTTACCTTCTTTAGTAAGCTTGATGAAGGTGACGCGTAAATCTTTTTCCGATGTTTCTTTTTCAAGATAATGTTTGTCAACTAAATCATTGACTTTATGTGTGACAGCAGGTAGCGTTACACGGAGTGTTTTAGCAACATCTGATAATTTAAGACGTTGGTTCATATCACAAAATGCGACACAGAACATCACCATAATGTCAGCATCAGATAATTTGGTTTGTGAACGCTTGTAGATTCCAGATAAACGGAATGCTTGTAGTGAGCGATCGAGTTTTTGTAGTGTTTGATATTCTTTCAAAGCGTGGTCCTCCTAGTGAACTTATACAATGATAATTCTACCTTAAATATAAATCGATGTAAAGAATATCATTCTTTCACGGCGATTTTTGATAGATGATTCGATATGATCTGGTATTCATCTTTCAATAATTCTTGTTTTGCATCATCTGCTTTTTCCATAATCTCTGACATAATGTTTAAGCGTCTTTGGTAGAAAGGAATCGCTTCTTTTTTATGTTTTAAACATGGTCCTAAAATTAAATCTTCTTTGGATAATGTCATGCTACCTCGCTTTGCGATGATGATGACATAATAAAAACGGTCATGAACAACAAACTCATCAGTAATCATAAAGCCTAATTCTGATAGTCTTTGTCTTAAATGAGACTCTTTATCATTAGGCTGTAATATAAATGTCTGATCATCTTGTGGTACATGAACTAAAAGATCAGCGATTAAATAAGCCCCCATACCTGCTATAACAGCAGCATCAAAGGGGTCATGAATAGCTAAAAAACCATCCGACAAAATCCCTTTCACCGGATAGTTTTTCAATGTTTTTAATGATCTTGCTAAAGGCATTTCTCTCACATCTGTAGCAATCCCTTTTTTGATAAAACCTTGTCGGAAAGCTTCTTCTAAGACATAACCATGATCAGAACCGATATCAACCACAGTATCAAAGCCTTTGAGAAGTGATGCGAGATATAAGATGCGCTTATTTCTTGCCATAGTAGAACTCACGTAATTTGTTTTGACGTGAGGGACTTCTAAGTTTTCTTAACGCTTTGGCTTCAATCTGACGAATACGTTCACGTGTCACGCCAAATTCTCTACCAACTTCTTCTAACGTATGGTTTTTACCATCAAAGAGTCCATAGCGTAAACGTAGCACTTTTTCTTCACGGTCTGTGAGTGTTTCTAGAACTTCATCTAAGGTTTGTTTAACCATTTCTTGAAGCATATATTCATGAGGTGTGAGCGCGTTAGGGTCTGATATGAAATCACCTAAAGATGAATCTTCTTCTTCACCGACATGTGCTTCTAAAGAAATAGGTTCTTTAGCAATACGTTGGATGTTTTGAACTTTTTCAGGTGTAATACCCATTTTTGATGCGATTTCTTCAAGAGAAGGTTCTCTTCCTAAGTCTTGAATGAGTTGACGTTGAATACGAATCATCTTATTAATGGTTTCAACCATGTGAACTGGAATTCTAATCGTACGTGCTTGGTCAGCTACCGCACGAGTAATCGCTTGACGAATCCACCATGTTGCATAGGTTGAAAATTTAAATCCTTTTTCGTAATCAAATTTATCAACGGCACGCATTAAACCCATGTTACCTTCTTGAATTAAGTCTAAGAAGAGTAAACCACGACCTACATAGCGTTTTGCAATTGATACAACTAAACGATAGTTCGCTTCAACAAGCTTGTTTTTAGCATGTTGTGCTTTATCTACAATACGCTTTAATTCGGTGAGATCATCATCTGAAAGCTCTAAATTTCCAGCCTCAACATCATCTAATTGTTCTTTCGCATAGCGTCCTTCGAAGACAGCTACAGCATACTTCTTTTCATCCTCTTGGTTAAGTAGAGGAATTTGACCGATTTCTTTTAAGTACATGCGTACTGGATCATCGATTTTAATCGATGAAGCAATCGATTCAATGTTAATGAGTTCTTCTTCCTCAACTTCAAGTCCAGATAATGATAAATCATCTGGTTCAACATCTTCTAAATCAAAATCAGCTTCTTCCTCTTCTTCGATTTCTAGAACTTCTTCTTTAAGCTCTTCTTCCTCTTCTTCGAGATCATCACCAATAATGATATCAATGTCTTCATTTAAAAGTGCACGTTCAATTTCGAAATAGTCTTCGCTGTTAGGATCTGCATATTGAACGACATCATCTTGACTTAGAAATTTGTCTTTACCAGCTTTCTTGATCAGTTGGGAAATGATTTTTTCTCTATCCATCTTATTCCTCCTTGGTTTTATTCTGCAATCTCATTTTGATTGCATCTCTCTCTTTAATCCATGCCTGTCTATCTTCTAGTAAGGCATCATTATAGTCTTCTAAATTTTTAAGCTTTTCATTAATTTCAGCGATACGACGTTTGTCGCTCGCTTCTAAAACGACATCGATACATTCTTTGACATCTTCATCTGTGAAGATTGTTTTCTTTTTCCATAGTGTATCTTGTAAGATACTTTGTTCCATCAATTCACGCTGGTCAGTTTTCAACGTATCTAGAAATGATTCAATCGTTAATTCATGATGATCTTGATAATAACGATCAATCGCAAAGCGAATTGTTGATACAATCACATCAGCAAAGTCATTTAACGTTAACTGATTCATCACTTTTGATACATGTTGTCGTGATTGTAACATCGCTAAAATCAAATGTCTTTCAGCTTGTTCGTATTTATTCAGTGTTTTGGGTCTTTCCTTTGGTGGAAGTTTAACTTCTTCTTTAGGGAGACGAACGGGTTTTTGATCAAGCTCCGTTACTGGAATATTAAACTCTTTAGATAAACGTTGCACATAATGTGCTTTGATCGATGGGTCAGCAAACTGCACCATCATCATCACTTGTTTCTTATAATCCTTTAAGTCATTCGCATTGGCTAAGTTCTTACCCATGCGGTAGTATCGATATCTAAATTGATAGCCATCTTCGGTATATTCGCCAAATAATTTCTCATAAGCTTCAGGACCATATGATTTAATAAAATCATCGGGATCCATTTTTTCTGGAATGGTTAAGACCTCAACCTTGAGGTTTTCTTTTTCCAAAATAGGGATGGCATGATCTGCAGCTTTTAACCCCGCACTATCACCATCATAAGCGATCACCACATTGGATGAGACGCTCTTCATGAGTCTCGCTTGTTCTTTGGTGAGCGAGGTCCCCATGGTAGCAACCCCTTGTTTCATACCCGCTGCATAACTTGAAATCACATCGAAGAATCCTTCATATAAAATGATTTGTTTTTCTTTTCTGATTTCAGGCAGTGCTTCATAGAAGTGATATAGTAATGTTCCTTTTTTAAAGATGACGGTTTCAGGACTGTTCATGTATTTCACAGTTTCTTTGGCTTGCATCGTTCGTCCACTGAATCCAACAACATGTCCTTTGGGATCTGTAATTGGAAACATGATGCGGTCAGCAAACAAATCATAATATTCCCCTTGGTCGTTTTGTTTAACGACACCGAGTTTAATCATGTCAGAAACTTGAAATCCTTTATTTTTAAGAAGTTGATAAATCGCATTGCCAAACGTTGGTGCATAGCCAAGTCTAAAGTGCTTGATCTGTTCATCATTAAGCTGTCTTTGGCTTAAATATGACATAGCCTCTAAACCTTTTTCACTATGCTTTAAGTTGAATTCATAGAAGTTTGCTACTTCTTCTAAAAGCGCATAATACGTTTCATAGGGGTCTTTTTTGACATTGGTTTGTTTAACTTCAATCCCTGCACGTTGTGCTAATTCTTGAGCAGCTTCTTCAAATGAGATGTTTTTAATCTTTCGATAGAAGTTAATGGGACTGCCACCTTCACCACATCCATAACATTTACAAATGTTTTTTTCTGGTGAAACGAAGAAACTAGGTGTTTTTTCTTGGTGGAATGGACATAAACCTGCAAAGTTTTTACCCTTTTTTTGCAGCGTGACAAACTCGCTGACCAAATCGACGATCGGCGTTTTCTCATTTATGAGTTCAATGAGTTTGTCATCCATACATGTCCTCCCTTAAAATGAAATTTCTTGTTCAAGATAGCTCTTCAAATCCTTAATAGGCACTCTAACTTGTGCCATGGTGTCACGATTTCTTACTGTGACGGTATCATCAACGAATGTATCATGATCGACTGTGATGCATAGATATGTACCTATTGCATCTTGACGGCGATAACGTTTACCAATGTTTTGCGTTTCATCATAGGTCACGTCCATATATTTACTGAGCATCTGAAAGATTTCAAATGCTTTTTCACTGTGATCTTTTTTCATCAGTGGCAACACTGCTGCCTTATAAGGAGCGAGAGCTGGATGAATGTGAAGCACTTGTCTTATGTCACCTGTTGGAAGTGTTTCTTCATCATAACCTTGTGTAAGGAACGCTAAGATCAGACGTTCAACACCGACAGATGGTTCAATGACATAGGGTAGATAACGTTCATTGGTATCAGGATCTAGATACGTTAAGTTTTCACCTGAATGATTTTGATGTGCTTTTAAATCGTAATCCGTACGAGAAGCAATACCCCAAAGTTCATCGAATCCCCATGGGAAACGGAATTTGATATCCGTTGTTGCATTCGAATAGTGTGATAAAGCTTCTGGTTTATGATCATCAAATTCAAGTGATTCTTTCGATAAACCAAGTGATGTTAACCAATCCATACAGAATTGTTTCCAATACTTAAACCATTCAAGTTCAGTACCGGGTTTACAGAAGAACTCAAGTTCCATCTGTTCAAATTCACGTGTTCTAAAAATGAAGTTACCTGGTGTAATTTCATTTCTAAATGACTTACCTACTTGGCACACACCAAAGGGAACTTTTTTACGTGTGGTACGCTGAATATTTTTAAATTGGATGAAGATACCTTGTGCAGTTTCTGGACGTAAGTAGATTTGGCTAGCTTGTTCTAAAACGACACCTTGGTACGTTTGAAACATCATATTGAATGCACGAATAGGTAACCAATCAGATTTGCCACAATTAGGACATGCCACTTTGTTGTCAACTAAATAGCTATACATCTTTTCAGTTGACCAACCATCTGGATGAACGTCATGATCGTGATCTTCAATGAGTTTATCGGCTCTAAAGCGATTGTTACAACTCTTACATTCCGTTAAGGGATCAGAAAAACCTCCCACGTGTCCTGATGCTTTCCAAACTTCTGAATTCATGAGAATGGAACTATCTAAAAGCACGTTGTAGGGATTTTCGCGTTGAAACTTCTTAATCCATGCTTCTTTAATATTTTTCTTAAGTAAACTTCCTAAGGGACCATAATCCCATGTGTTTGCTAAACCACCATAAAGTTCACTACCCTGATAGATAAAACCTGTTGATTTTGCATATTGTACAATTTGATCGAGTGTTACCATGTGAGCACA
>CAZETB010000035.1:0-19401 GCA_964514865.1 uncultured Mariniplasma sp.
TGATATCTTTTTTATCTTAGCGCCGCTTTACAAAAATCAAAATATGAGAGATCAACTTAAAGATGCATATGAAGTATTATGGAAAATGATGAAATCTTTGGAACTTGATCTACAAAATTATGCAAGTCGAATTGACCAAATTGAACTAAATAAATCAAACGAAGCTGAAGCATATGCTAGGTATCAGTTAAGAAAAAATCCGCTTGAACAAGCAGATTTATATAAGCGATTTGAAACCACTATAGACGATACAGTTAAAGAAGAGGTAGGTCACTCAAGTGGTATGGGGTTCTGTCATGTCATATGGTCTCATAAAAAAGCATTACTTAAAAATGCATATCAAATTGACTGGTATAGTCCAGCAGATTTAAATGATGCATTATTTGATTAGCAAATAATGAAATGGTAGTACTTAAATTGAATAAAAATCTCATATGTCTACCCCGGTGGAGAACTAATCGATTCCCTCTAATGCTAAAGATAAATAAGCCCCACTTAGCTATATCGATTTAGTGGTCGATGGAAACATAAAAAGGTATCAAATTCTTCGGCCTGCTTGAGGATGCGAGTAATGCACTTGTTAAATTCGTTGATTTAATTCACTTGAAGATTTTGCACATAGTCAACTAATTATTAATGCAGTCGTATTCAACCTAGCCCAAATAGGTGAAATAGCAAAGTATAGAGTTTTATCAATACTAAAGGACACCCAAGTTAGTGTTTCATAACATGAAATGTATGGTTTTAGAAATCATATCATACATGACTATGATCAGATCAACATGAATATTGTTTATGATACTGTCAAAGAAGATTTGCTTTTCTTGTTAGATCAACTAAGAAAATTACTTAATCCAAATGAGTAGTCATCATAACGATAGAAAGTTTTCTCAGGATAAATCGTGAACCAGTACGGGTCACCATACTTAGCCGCGTAGTCATTCTCATTCAAGAGAGTGGCTTTTTTTGTCTTTGTTAGGCTGATAAATCGATGAGATATCATGCTATTTTCGATGTTTCATCAGTTGCTAATTTCGCTATTGTTCATTGTATTTTTGTTACCTTTTTAGCCATTTAAGGTCTGCACTCCTGTTTTTAATAAATTTATGTGCAGATAAGCAAAACCAATACTAAATAATGAAAAATCAAATCAAGTTTGAAAAAAGCAAGAAAAAAAGCAACTTATCTGCATATAAGTTTTGGGGTAACTCTTTTCTTCGCCGTGGTAAGTGTGGTAAACGTGGTAAAACCAGTTTTTATTCGTCATAGATGATATAATAGATAACATAAAACGATAGATGAGGATTATATTTTGAGAAAAATAGTAGATAATCAAAAACTAATTTTAAAGTATCAACCTGGGTTTGGTTCATGGACGTATCATATAAGAATACCAAGTACATCAGGAATTAAAGGTACATGGGGATCGATGAAAGTTGTTGGTAAAATCGATGACTATGTCGTAAAAGGGATAAATCTTGCACCGAGGAAAGATGAAGACAAGATCATATCGATTAATAAAGAAATTAGAAATGCAATTCATAAGAATGGTGGGGACACAGTGAATGTGACATTATATTTGCTGGACTGGTTTGATACAGAAGAGGACATTAGTAAAGTATTAGAGTCCCTTATATAAGACTGTATTTGTTGTAAGAGATAAATATTAAAATATACTGAAATTTCAAGTATATTCACGGGCAAGTCTTCCGTTACGGGTCACCAATAAAAACATTAAATGCTCTTCTCACTCGTGGGAAGGGCTTTTTTATCTTAATAGGGATTTCTATTTTCATTTTTAAAAATTGTCATAGACAAAAGACCCACAGAAATGTGGGTTGAATCAAAAGATGAATGGGAAAGCTATCTAAAAACCTTCAAGGTTTGTTTATGGTAGACATCGATGGGAACCAGGTTTTCCTTCCCGCAATGATCGCAGAAAAGCAGGGGATAGTCAGAGATGGATTCATCCCACATCTCTAAAAGTATATCGTATTCGATAACACTTTCCGAGCCACACGAAAGGCACTTGAGGCGAACGGACTCATCGAAGATATCTCTGTTCATGAAATCATCGATATCGACAGGTGGTCCAACATAAAAGCCATGTTTAAGAGCGTACTTATAATCTTTCAAGCGTTGTTTTTTCTCAGCATCAGAGATTTTGATTCTGAGGGTGTTAAAGTGTTTAGGCAAGGGTCTAACCTCCGGGGTCTCTCAGGAAAGAGGAGTCTAAGTTGAGCCTCATGGTGTGGCCACATGAGCACAAGATGGGATGATACTTATAAATAGATTTTAACATAAAGAGCCAGTTCAAGCGAGAGCGCTTGAGCTTAAGTTGAGCAACCGAAAGCAGTTTTTTAAAACGAGAAACAATCTTTTTAGATTTGTTGGCATAGAAACCGAAGTAGCGAACGGTGTGAAAGTTTTGATCAGGGATGTGAACGATGAGCCTCGCCATAAAACGAAAGACGTGTTCAGTCACGACCTGTCTGCCGAGGAAAGACGGATCATCTTTGGATTTATGGTCGTCTTCATGAGGGTCGTAGCACCAGGTGATCTGGTGGGTTAGAGGATCAAGGGTAATGATTCGTTCCTCAGAGATGGCGGGACGGGAAGCATATCTGGTGATATAGTCAGAAACTTTTTTAGCAGAGTTTAGAAAGCCATAGTCCATGAGTTGAGGGCCGTGTGTATAGAACCCCTTCTTATATTTCGCGATGAGAAGACTTCTCAACCGGTTGAAGTGATGATAGGCGTCTTTAGGTGCATGATTTTTCAAATGATGCGAGACATTTCTGAGGAGAGCGAGTTGAAAGTGAAGCCTGAGCTTCTCGAAATGGAAGTAAGAAAACTTACGCAAGTTTTCATGAATATCGAGCGTTCTTTCAGCAACTAAAACATGGATGTGAGGGTTGAACTTGAGGTCGCGACCGAACGTATGTAAAAAGGCAACGAGCCCTAAACGACGCTCCTCCTTCACAGCAATTTTGGATGAGAAAACAAGTGACTGAAGCGCTTCGTTGACAGAGGAGAAAAGAACATCAAAGAGACCGCGATAACGTCTGAAATAGTCTCTGAGTTCCCGGGCGATGGAGAAGACGAAGTGGCGATGTGGAACATCTAAAAGTTTAGACTTCACAGCGAGGGTTCGTCTCTCGCGGTAGCGCTGGTTACAGGAGACACAAAACCTGGAGTGACAGGAGAGACCTTGAAGATGAAACTGGTCGCACGAAGGACACTCAAAAAAAAGATATCCTTTGGATAAATTTTTACAATCAATCATCTTTTCAACATTGGTGATGATGGCGGGGCGAAGCCGATCGATGAAGCGCGGTTTGAAGTGAGGCCAATAGGTTTGAAAGATGGACTGAAGCGTGAGTTTATTCTCCCGATTCGCCCTGAGGTTTGAAAGTTTATTCAGTTCGTTCTCGTAGACATCACGGCCATTCATCGCAGCGACAGCTAAGATATCTCTGTACTTATACCTGATTAATATAGGATCCATGATGTTATTATAAAAAGAAAGAGAAAAAAAGAAAAGGCGATTCAATCGCCCTGAGTGAATTTATTCACTTTTGTTCTGACTTTAATATAACCTTTATAGGACATTACAATTATGTGCAATTGTAAATATACACGTGAAACAAAGATTTCCATCCAAACAGAATGAATCGTAAAAATTTATACACGTATAAACGAAAATCTGATATGTTATATAGAGTTTCATGACGGTATTTACTTTATAATCTAAAAAAATGACTTATATCGACATAAAAAATAACTGTTTTCCATAGACACATTAGTCATGATATAATTAATAGTAAATTAATGACAAAAGGTAGATGGGATAAAATGGACAATCAAATAAAAAAATACTTGAATCGTTTTAAAGGAGCTAGCGTTACTGAAATAAATGAATATCAAAACATTACTTTCTTACTTAAAGACAAAGATATAAAATATATGCTTTTAGAAGGAGGATGGCGCTTATTTGATCATCATAAAATGGTTATGACTAAATCAGAGTATAAGCAAACTGAGGATATAAAAAATTATCTTGTTGGAGCAATCATTAATCACATTGAAATAAGTGAGTTTAATGATTTAAAAATTGTATTCGATAACCATATTATTCTCCAAATCATTGCCGACTCAATGAGATTTGAAAATTGGGTACTTAATCAAGAACTCATATGTCTACCTGGTGGAGAACTAACCGATTTTCTATAATCCTAATCTTTACAAACCACTCAATGGGTGGTATTATAGAGTTGAGGTGAGATACAATGGATTGGATAATTAAAGAAGCCAGAGCAGAATATGGTTTAACTCAAAAAGATTTGAGTGAAATCACTGATATACCACTAAGAACGATAGAAAATTGGGAAAGTGGTAAACGTACACCCAGTCCATGGGTTGAAAAATTGGTATACAGTTATTTAAAACAATACCCCAAAAATCGATATGGTATTATCACCGAGACAAAAGGCACTTATGAAGTCAATCAAATCAAAGATGCCTTATTACCTTTAACGATTAAATATGATATAAACAAGATTATATTATATGGGTCATATGCTAAAGGTGAACAAGAACCACTAAGTGATATCGATTTAGTAGTCTATGGAAACATAAAAGGTATAAAGTTCTTTGGCTTGCTTGAGGATGTGAATAACGCATTCGTCAAATCAGTAGACCTCATTCACATATCCCAAATAGAACATAATTCTGATATTTATAAGAATGTTATGAAGGGTATCATCCTTTATGAACGATAGAGACACTAAAGCAATTAAAAGAATTGTCGCTCATATTGAAAGTATACTTCATTATGTAAAATCGATTCAATCACTTGAAGACTTCACACATAACCAACTTGTTGTTGATGCAGTCGTATTCAACTTAGCACAAATAGGTGAAATATCTAAACATAGAGTATCATCAACTTTAAAAGATATCCATGTTGATGTTCCTTGGCATGAGATGTATGGATTTAGAAATCGTATTATACATGATTATGATCAAATCAACATGAATATTGTTTATGATACCATCGAAGAAGATTTGCCTCCCTTATTAGATCAATTGATAAAACTGATAAGTTCTAATGAGTAGCCATAATATAGGTAGAAAATTGTCTCGGGAAAAATCGTGAATCAGTACGGGTCACCAACTTTAAAAGAGTAGTCATTCTCATAATTGAGGATGGCTTTTTTTGTCTTTGTAAGGCTGACAAGTCGATGATATATCAAGCTAAAAATGTCGCATTATTAGTCGCTAATCTCGCTAAGGATCACGATATTTTCGCTACCTTTTTAGCCATTTAGGGTCTACACTCCTGTTTTCATAAAACTTATGTACAAGTAAGCAAGACTACAACATGCAAAAAGAAATCGATAAAGAGATTCAAAAGAGTGTTAAAAATAGCAACTTACGCCAAGATAAATTTTGGGGTAACTCTTGTTTTTGGCGTATTACTTGTATTTACGTCAATAAAGTGGACACATTAAGTCGGAATTTCGGGGACATGAGGATTCTTACTCTTTGTGTCTACTAAACTATACTAACACCAATATTCAATCATGTAAAAATATGTATAAATTTAATGTAGGTTATTTTTTTCAGTTATTCCTTTACATCTCTAGCTATTTAGTGTAACATATGATAGTGAGCACTAACAACACAGGAGGAAAACGTGAATAAATTAACACATTTTATATTGAAATACCCCGTCAAAATATTGATCATGACATTCATTCTATTGATAGTTTTAGTCGTGGGTATCGCGCAAATAAAGCTAAAAACGGGTAATGATACATTGATCTCTGACTCGTCAACTATTTATCAAAATAATGAAGCATACCAATCGGAATTTGGAAAAGATCCTATAATCTTAATATTTGATCAAGAAACAACATTTGATCAACAAACGTTAACCTTGATGCATCTTGTTCAAGAAGATATCGATGATTTAGAAGGCGTATTTGCTATTAATAGTCCTGTCACAATGATCAATCATATAAGTGCTAATCTTTATGATCAAACTGAAACAGGATTAGTACAAATGTCAACAGGGCTTATGACACTTTCAACACAGTTAAATATGTTATCTTCCCAACTTCTATCAGGAAGTAATGAACAGATATTTGATATAGAAACACTCACAACAAATCTTAATCAACTGATACAAGCTCAAAACCAATTGAATACAGGTCTTGTTAATATGTTTGACATGGTAGCATTGCTAGATACAGCAGTGATCGATTTAAAAATTGATATGGATACGCTCAAAACACACATCGAAGAAGATCCATTGCTAACAGAAGAGCTCGAACTTACAGAATCAATGATTGTACAAGCAGAAACATTAAGTCAAAGTCTAAATCAAATGCTTGCCCAAGAAAATATCAATCTTATCCCACAACAAACAAGTGAAGCATTAAATCAACTCTTGTTAACATTGGTTGATTTATCGGGTTCCTTTACGACACAACGTGATTCAATCCAAACACTGGGGCAATCACTTCAAACGATGAGTTCTACATTAGGGTCCATTGGAACAAATTTCGGTCAAATTCAAACGCATTTCAATGCGTTTGAACCGGGATTCCCATCAAATCAAGAAACATTGCAGATGATGGTTTTCGATGAATCCCATCAAGTAAAACCAATATTTAATAGTTTTATAGTGAATGAGGAACAACTTCGCATGGTCATCATCTTAGATGCAAATGTGACCGATGAAGATATTGATCTCATCGCAAATACAATCAATGCTAGAATAGAACAAGAAGGTTTACAGGGTAGTGTTTTAATTTCTGGGAAACCCATCTTAGATCGTTCGATAAAGTCTTCGATGATGGATAGTATGCAGTATATGATGATTTTTGCAGTATTCATCATGATTATCATACTACTTGTCACATATAAAGTGCGTATGAGACTGTTACCGATTTTTATGATACTATTTGCTGTTGTTGCGACTGTCGGAATTATGGGATGGTTATCTATTGGTTTAACAATGGTTTCCATGGCAGTATTTCCTGTGTTGATCGGTTTAGGAATTGATTATTTTATTCAATTTCAAACACGATATGAAGAAGAAAGAGGGTAGACATGAAACACGATAAAGCACTTCAAGTAACCATCAAAAAAATGGTACCAGCGGTACTCATAGCGATGATTTCAACTGGCCTTGGCCTTCTTAGTTTGTACCGTTCCAAAGTACCGATGATTAATGATTTTGGTGCAATGTTAACAATTGGTATTGTCATTGCTTTTTTCATAGGAATATTTATCTTCCTACCGCTTTTATATATTCGAGATAAGCACTTTCCGAAAGTAGAAAAATCACGAGAGCGTAATATAAAAAAATCCAATAAATCTATATCACGATTTGTGGGAGTTATCTTGAAAATGAAATATGTTATTTTAAGTTTCGCTATAATACTAGCGGTTATTGGAATTGTTGTTGATCAACAAGCAAAAGCAGAAACTAACTTAGAAAATTTTATGCCTCAAGATAGCCAAGCTTTAGCTGATATCAGAGAATTAAGAGAGTTAATAGGTTCCACAGAACAAATCGCTATTATTATTGAAGATACAGCTGTTTTAGATTATGAAAATCTTGTCATTATAAAAAATATTGAAAATCTTTTAAATACTGAGTACCAAGAACAAATTATTGAAACATCATCGCTATTAAATATTTTTTCAATGATGGGCATTAATGATTTTAATCTTATTAATAATACAACGCTAGAATCAATTCCTGTAGATCAACGAAAATTATTTATTAACGAAACACAGACAAAGACGGTAATCAATGTTTCAATGAGAGATATGGATGATCAAGCGTTTGGCTTATTTCTTGATGACTTAAGGGAAGACATTCAGGATATGACTACTGAAACAAATATCACAATCACTGGACAATCAGTCATCGATAGTGAAATGATGGACGCACTTACCACAGGTAGATATGAGATTACTATCATAGGACTTGTTCTAATCTTCTTAAGCTTACTTGTTATCTATAAATCATTTTATAGAGCGATATTACCCATTATACCCATTATCTTAATCGTCGGCTGGAGTGGCGGTGTTATGGCTATGTTTAACATTAGTTATACACCACTAACTGCCACCTTAGGAGCTTTAATTATGGGTATTGGTACAGAGTTTACGATTCTTATTACTGAACGCTTTGAAGAGGAAAAACTTAAAACAGAAAATCGACAAGAAGCTATAAAAAACGCATTATCTAAAATGGCAAATCCCATATTGGTTTCTGCTTTGACAACGATGGGAGGATTTAGTGCACTCATCTTTTCTGACTTCGTGATTTTATCTAACTTTGGTATAATGACATTAGTCAATTTATCATTAGCATTGCTATCAACGATTGTTGTTTTACCGACAATATTAGCAATAAGTCTAAACAAAGAAGTTAAGGTTTTAGAACCTGCAGTTTCCAAATAAGAAAGATGGTGAGGTTTTGAAAGAAACAAAAGATTTAATGCTAGATGCAAGTCTAGAAGTATTTACTGAAAAAGGGTATACATTAGCAACTACCCTAGAGATCTCAAAAAGAGCAGGCGTATCAGAGATGACATTGTTTCGTCATTTTCAAACAAAAAACAACTTGTTTATAGCATCAATTAAACAAGCGATTGGTGAATCGATTGTTGATGATTTAACGATTGATATGGATCAATCACTACGTGAGTTTATACGCTTGTTAATGCATGAAAAAATGTTGATGATTTCAAGTCATACGTCATTGATTAAGATGCTCATAAGAGAGACACTCGCTCATACATTACCTCAAGAATTAGCATTTACAAAGATGATTTATAACCAAGTGATTCAAAAAATTTCAAGTTATGTGGAACATCATCGCATGAATATCGATGCCATGTCATTTGCAGAGATGGTCGTTGGATTACTTCTAAGATATGCTATCATGGAAGAACATCCACAATATCATGTGATGGATAAGGATGAGCAATCACATTATTTAACAACATACTTAAACATTTTAAACATTTAAAGGAGATTTGTTTCAATGATCGTACTTGCTTTTTTGATTATATTGACTATTTTAGCTTTTTTTGCAGATAAATTTATTAGAAAACACAATGTAAAAATTTATATTGTAGCAACCATTATTTCGATTCTAGCCTTTATTTTACAAGATAAGGCATTCACAACACCAATTATGCAGGGCTTTTTAGGATTAAGTTTCTTTTATATTGTCATGATAACTGGCGCCATTGATAAAAAATACAAGATTAAAGCGAAGTTTTTAGGGCTTAGAAGAGAGTATTCAATTATTGGATTTATTGTGATTGCACCTCATGCACTTAAGTACACTTTGCAAGGATTAAATGGCACGATTGCCTTAGAATGGTTTGGTATTATAAGTTTTGTTTTAATGATTCCACTATTTGTGACATCATTTTTGAAGATTAGAAGAAAAATGAAAGCTAAAACTTGGAATTCAATCCAATCAGCTGCGTATATTATCTATATATTGCTTTTCATTCATTTAATTTTAAACTACACATTAAAAATTAATCTCATCTTATATCTTGTTATTTTCATATTCTATTTTGTGATGAAAATGATATATGAAATAAAAAAATATGACGCGAAGAAGAAAAAGAAACTTGCATCATCAGCCGCATAATATATTTTCCTCGTAGATGATTTGCAAATTTTAATGAATAGTTATTTAATGAAACCACTCATTGGGTGGTTTTTTTAATACTCATATAAAAAAAGTATCATGGTTGGGATATGATTTGTATAATTGGTATAATAAGATTAAGAAAAGGATATGTCAATATGAAAGAATTAAGCTCAGCTATTCAATCAGGCATTACGATTGATCACACTATCCCATTGTCAACTAACGTTCTAAATAAAGATTTACGACGCATGAAATCAGAAGAAAAAGGTAAAAAAGTGCAATCAGAAAGCTATGGATCAAATCATTATGATAATCTTATAATCGCTTGCAAGAATTGTAACAATCACAAGAAACATAGATTGCTTACAAAAGATAATATGTGCGAACTACTAACTAGAAAACAATCTACGAAATTAAACTCTTAATATGTTTATTTATGTAAGTTGTTAAACTTTCACGGGATGCAATCGCCTACGGGTCACCATAGTTAGCCGAGTAGTCATTCTCACACATGAGAATGGCTTTTTTTTCTTTGTTAGGCTGATAAGTCGATGATTTTTCATGTCAAAAATGGAGTTTATTTAGCTGATATTCGCACTATCTATTTTCACATTTTTGTTATCTTTTTAGTCATTTAGGGTCTACACTCCTGTTGTAGAGAAACTTATGTGCAGATAAGATAAAACGCTACAGGATAAAGAAAACTCATAACAAGTTTGAGAAAAGCAAGAAAAATAGTGACTTATGTGCAAATAAGTTTTGGTATTTTTCTTGTTTTAGGCGTGACAGCGTGATAAAAAAGGTAAAAATTTCAATCATCTCTTAAAATAATCCTAACATTATAATTAGGATTATCGTTTTGGTATCAGCTCTCAATGCTTAAAAAATCAAAACTATGCTATAATTTGATTATCAAAATGAAAAAAGAGCGTGTTTCAGGTGAAAATTATGAAAATTCGGATAATTATTTTAATTATTTTTATGTTTTTATTGGTGGGGTGTCAATCAAACATAGACCACTCAAATCCTGATGGTGATTCTCAGGATGATGTGATCGATTATGAGCTTCTTGAAAGCATTCACGCGATTAAAGAGGTTCTTAGAAATAATACCAGTGTTCCAGTTAATAGTAATCATTTAAAACTATCCACAAAATTATCTAGTGATAGCCAGCCCATCTTATTTCTAGATGAAGAGAGATTGCAGATATTTAATGAGCATTATTCGCTCTTAGAAAGTATAGTATTGGATGGATATCAGTCAGGAACAGATTTTGAAGCCTTTGAATATATACAAGAAGATAATCAATTTTTTTACAGCATGTATCTTAATTCACTTAAGATTAATATTACAAAAAGAGATGAAGGCATTCAATCCTATATAATTCGAGAACTCTTAATTGATTCAAATCAGTATTATATAGTAGATCAAGTAATAGGTGAATTTATTGATGGGAAGTTATTTATAAGTAGGCTACAAACGAGTGACGGGAATTTTTTCTTGGAGGAATTTGTAGAATCTAAAGGGATGTTAACATTGGTCTATGAGCCAATAAATGGTGAAAAAATCCAGTATGAAAATATTTTTCTTGTTCCATATAACGAAACAACAAATATAGTTGTAAACTATACAGAAACAATAGATGGTATCATCGAAATTTATTTATTACAACACATATACGACGAATTAAACAATTTAATACATCGTGTAGGCACATACGATTCACTAAGTTATACTTTGCACGAATATGCAAAAGTGGAGAGTATATATGCAAAGCTTATTAATCAAGAATCAAATCTAGAGGATTTGGATTCTGCCATTGCAACTTTACTCGTGTGGCCTCAAATCTTAAAATGGGCTTCTTATGAAAATCTTGCTGATTATATGGTATTAGAAGAGAGAATAGTACCTGTTCTTAATTTTGATACTATTAATGATAAGATCCCTGAAGAACATTATTCGGACTATTTGAATACATATAACGAGTATTTAGCGTTAATGAGCAAAGATATAATGAGCTATGATGATGTGCTAAGAGTATATGAAATTGCATATAATTTTTATGCATCGTTAAGATTAAATCAAGAAGATTTTACATTAGTTACAGTACTTTATCCTGTGATTGATCTCGTTAGATTAGAAGAAGAATTGGTTGATGATGATGGATTTTCAAGCAGTATTTTTTATTATGATGATTTAAATCCTGATACCCAATTACCAAATGTAATAGAATACGCAATAAAGTATAATCACACATATGTCGAAGCTAACATAGAAAATATGATTTTGGAATATGGGAATCACTATGGTATTCAAGGGCGAAACATTACGTCAGATTCATTTTTAAACTACCTTTCATCGCTTGGGTTTATATTGGAGTAAATTATTGGTTATGGTTTTGCAAACAAATTTATCTTTTTTAATTATTAATAAATCTATTTATTTTAACTTTTACGGGAAAGTCTTCCGTTACGGGTCACCAATATAAATGAAATGCTCTTCTCACCCGTGGGAAGGGCTTTTTTATATATCCCAGCAATCATACATACAAGAAAACATACAAGAAAACATATAAGTTCCATGATTTATGATATAATAAATGTATGAGGAGATGATGAAATAATGACCTATAAACCACCATATTATATTACTACTTCCATGATAAATAAAGTTGCTGTTATCATGAAAATGATTGGTAAATTTTCATCAACGGATAATTTAAGTAGCCAACCATTATTAAGAAGAAAAAACCAAATCAAATCAATTCACTCATCTCTAGCTATTGAAAACAATCAACTATCTGAATCTCAAGTCAAGGATCTAATCAACGGAAAGCTTGTCATCGGTCCACAAAAAGATATAATAGAAGTTCAAAATGCAATCAAAGTTTATGAAAAAATACACGATATTAATCCATATACTCAACAAGATCTACTCAAATATCATCAACTACTTATGTCATCACTCGTGTCCGATGCTGGTTCATATAGAAAAGGACAAGTAGGTGTATTTGATGATGAAAAGGCTATTTTCATGGCACCACCAGCGGATAGAGTACCATCTTTAATGAATCAACTCTATGATTACTTAAATCATTATGATGAAAACATCTTTATTAAATCATGTGTTTTTCACTATGAGTTTGAATTCATACATCCGTTTAGTGATGGTAATGGCAGAATTGGAAGACTTTTTCAAACATGTTTACTTGCTAAGGAAGAAGAACTATTTTACTATTTACCCGTTGAATCCATCATTAAGAAAAAACAACAGTCTTACTACGATGCTATATCTCAATCAAATCTAGAAGGATCATCTAATGCATTTATAGATTTCATGTTAGATGCGATTATTGAAACAATGAATGAGACTATAAAACAATCAAATATAGAAAAAGGAAGTCTATCTATTCAAGCGAAGAAGTTGTTTAATGTTTTTGAGGAAGGTGTTCCATATACAACGATAGAACTTATGGATAAGGTAGGTATAAAATCTAGATCATCTTTTAAAAAGAATTATTTAGATACACTTCTAGAGTCAGGCATCATTGAAATGACAATACCAAATAAACCAATGAGTAGAAATCAAAGATATATAAAGAAGTAAAATTAGTACATAAAATTGATCGAGTGTCACCCAAACAACACGTGAAATAAAGATATCTATATCAGTCTAATCAGTTAGTCGCTGAAAAAACGTGAACCCCTACTGGTTAGCAATGTAAACATAAAATAGTCTATTTTGCTAATAGATGAGTTTTTTTGGAGTTAAATAAATGTCAATTAATAATCTTCATAACCTATAAAGACCGCCATAAAAAGACATTTTCAAACCGTCATTTTAATACATTTTCAAACCGCTATTGATAGTTTGGGCTCAGTTTAAAATAGTTACTAACGACATATCATACATGTTACAATAATAGATGAGGTGAAAACATGAAAAAAGAACTAATTAAAACAAATTTCTATGAGGCTGTTAATGGTGAATGGCTTGATAAAGCTGTTATACCTGGAGATCAACCAGCTATATCAGCATTTTTAGAACTTCACTTAGGCATTGAAAAGACGTTAATGGATTTAGCTGCTAAGTGGGAAAAAGATCAAACAAGTCTTAATGATAATCTCAAGAAATTCATTAAACTTTATCAAATGACGAAAGATTTTGATAAGAGACAAGAACTGGGGACAAAACCATTTGAGATCATTCTTAATAAGATTAAATCTTTAAAGGGTTTAAAAGATCTTTCTTCTGCATTTGAAGACTTAACACTATCTTCAATGGCTACACCATTTGGTTTTGATGTGATGCAAGACTTTATGAATAGCAATATTGAAGTTTTATATTTTGGTGCGGCTGATCTCTTTTTACCTGACACAAGTTACTATAAGGATGAAGCAACCAAAGCACAACTGATTGGTTTATTTACAGCAACGACATCACAGCTATTATCACTCTATGATTTTACTAAAGAAGAAATCGATCAACTTATTTCTGATGCTTTAGCATTTGATGCACTCTTAGTCCCTGTAACAAAATCTAGCGTTGAAAGAGCTGACTATGTTAAACTGTATAACCCATTACGTAAAGAAGAAGTTAATAACTTCACAAAAAACTTTGATCTTATGACACAAGCAGAAAAACTTGTTAAACAACCCGTTAAAGAATTAATTGTTATGAACTTAGACTTCATTCATGCATTTGATAGTATCATTACAGAAGAAAACTTTAACATCATGAAGTCATGGATGATCGTTTCTAATGCGATGAAGTTCGCATCAGATTTAACCGATGATATTCGTGTTGCAGGTGGTGCATTCATGCGCGCTTTATCAGGAACAAAAGAAGCACAAAGTAAAGAAAAGTTTGCCTTCTATCAAGCTTATAATCGTTTTAGCCAAGTTGTTGGATTGTACTATGGCGAAAACTACTTTGGACCAGTTGCTAAAGAAGATGTTAAAAACATGGTTCATGAAATGATTGGTGTCTATAAAGAACGCATCACACATAACACATGGCTCAATGACGTAACAAAAGAAAAAGCCATTCAAAAGCTTGCAACACTCAATGTGCATGTAGGTTATCCAGATGTACTTCCACCTTATTATGATCAATTTGAGATCAAAGGTTATGAAGAAGGTTCAGATTTGATTCAAGAAAAGCTTAAAGCATCATATATCATAAATGCATATGATTTTAGCAAGTATAACAAGCAAACCAATAAGAACTTATGGGGAATGCCAGCAAGCATGGTCAATGCTTACTACAGCCCAACCAACAATCAAATTGTTTTCCCTGCAGCCATTCTTCAAAGACCTTATTACAGTTTAGATCAAACCCCATCAGAAAACTATGGCGGTATCGGAGCGGTTATGGCTCATGAAATATCTCATGCATTTGATAATAATGGTGCTAAATTCGATGAAACAGGATCACTTAAGAACTGGTGGACAGAAGAAGATTTAGCTGCGTTTAATCAAAAAGCTAAAGATATGATTGCTTTATTTGATGGTGTAGAAACAGGTTACGGAACATGTAATGGTGAATTAACCGTTTCTGAGAATATTGCTGATAGCGGCGGTATCAGATGTGCACTTGAAGCCAGCAAAAAAGGAAATCAGCACAAATCATCTGAATTCTTTGAAAACTGGGCACGTGTATGGCGTAATAAATCATCTGTTGAATTTAACCAATTGTTACTCAGAGTTGATGTTCATGGACCATCGATTTTAAGAGCCAATATGCAGTTAAGCAATCTACCAGAATTCCAAGATTTATATCAGATTAAAGAAGAAGATCCGATGTATTTAGCTAAGGATAAAATGGTAAGTATTTGGTAATCATAAAACAAAACAAACAGCACATGTTCATTCTTTTGAGATGAATGTGCTGTTTTTTTGTATCATTAATCGCGTATTGATAGTCCTTAGCTTACATGATATAATGAAAGAAAATCATTTCAAGCGGGGGAAAACGAGAAAACTATTCATTGCACAGAATGGACAAATAGATTTTTAATCTTCATTTTGGGGGAGAATCATATGAGTAAAAAGGTAATCATATCCATCATTGTAGTTGCAGTTTTAGTTGTTTTATACATCATCATAGGGAGACAAATACCGATTCATCGATCGGATTTAAAAGTGGGATCAGAACGGATTTATTATCATGAGACATCAAGACTCGTTTCATGTGATCTTGCCTTCACAGAGGTTTTAGTTCATGAAGATGAGAATAACCAATATATCTATGAACTGATCAGTATAGGTAACGGTAGTTGTAAGAGTGATTTATACATTTGGGATGGATTCAAATCTTACACGATTAATCAAGCCATTGATAAAGGTATTATTTCATTAGATGATTTTTTAGATAGTAGTTTTGTTATTATACGTCCGATTGTGGAAGAGTAGAGAAGAAGTTGAGGACATATGGAATCATTAACAAAGAATAAGCAATCCATCGAAACCATCAAAGCGATGACACGGGGGTATTTATGAATAAAATCAAATTGATTAGTATATTATTGTTGTGCTTAACACTGCTTTCTTGTTCATCAAAAGAATCGAACATTCGTCTAGATTCATCATTGCTAAACGATTTAGAGCTTGTCGATCGCTTAAAACAAGATGACCCTTTGTTTGCTTTTAAGTTGAGCAAAGATGGTGACACATATCAGCAAACCATCTATATTTGGAACAACCAATTGCGTAGAGACTTGCGTGAGGATTTGATTATGCTCTACGATTTGTTAGATGAGACAAGTGAAAAAGTAAATGATTATTCATTCAGGTATGATGAACTTGATGATCAATTGACTTTTTATATCAACAACAAACTTGTTGGTGAAATAGGAAATTCTAGTCTAACCCGACATATCATCAGAGCTATATTTCCAGAAGAATTTTCATATGCATCTTATGAATTTGCATCACGTTTAGGAATTATCATCATCCGATTAGAGACACTAGAAAGTTATGGAGATACTGAAGTTATTTGTATCATTACAGAAACAAATGATGAGCTATTATTTGTTGAATATGAGCTAAATATTATTCATTATATCCATATTTTGATACGTTATTAAAGTCGCTAGTACCGATTCATGATGATGTTTGCATCAAAATACAGTATAATATAAGTGTATTCATTTTCATATACATCTAATCTTTTGATGCATCAAAGACCACTAGCATTTCCCGTCACGGATACAAGTTATCTTTTGTATCAATCAAAAAGCAGAATTAATTTTGATATTGTTTCAACTCATGAGTATACAGACTTATCAGAATTTCCAATGCAGATATATCAACTTATCCACTTGCTCATTTGATCACTTTAAATGAAGTGTTACCTTTATATTCTGTATTCGGATTATTTAATGAAACGTATCCTAACGCGATTGATCAACTTGAGGTTAGATATCAAGAGTTGTTTCCAAGATTCTCTACGAATTAATTTATTTGAATATTTCAAGATCTATCCAGACGGGTAGATCTTTTTTTATGCTTGCTTTTATATTAATTTTGATATAATGAAAGTTGTGAATAGACGATACATGTAAAGCGAGGATGAAACAATGCAACACGGGACAGATTTTTATAACGATGTATTAAAACTTGTCATTTTTGATTTGGACGGTGTTATCACCAATACAGCACATTACCACTACTTAGCATGGAAAAAGATTGCAGATGAACTTGGTATTACATTTGATAATCAACTCAATGAACAACTTAAGGGTCTAAGCAGGTACGACAGTTTAGATGTCATTTTGGATGCTAATCATGTCGAATTATCGCAATATCAAAAAGAAGAAATTATCTCATATAAGAATAAAATATATCAATCACTATTAGCGGAACTATCAGAAAAAGATATTCTAGAAGGCATATATCCATTTATTTTAAGGCTTAAACAAGATGGAAAGAAAGTTGCTGTTGGATCATCGAGTCGCAATGCACAACTTATATTAGAAAAGTTAAACATGACATCGCTTTTTGATACGATTGTCACAGGTTGTGATGTTGAAAAATCAAAACCACATCCTGATATTTTTCTACAATGTGCATATCGACTACATATCAATCCTAAAGCATGTCTTGTCATTGAAGATGCACTTTCTGGTATTGAAGCGGCAACGCGAGCTAACATGACATCGATAGGTATTGGATCTGAACAGTTGAATCAAGCAACCATACGATTAGCTCGTACCAAAGAGCTTTCAATTGACATCATTAAAACAATCTTATAATCAAGAACTCATGATGAGGGTAACCAAGGTTATCCTTTTTAAATGTCAACACAAATTTCAACAAAAAAACAACAAAATTTTGTCGTTTTTGCAACGTTTTTGCAACAAAGTACACTCCATATATCCTCATTTAGCATTAATTCAGCCCTATTTTAGTCTATATCACGTGCTATATGGCCTATAAAACTGTAAAAAACTGTGCAAATGAATACGCTTCCATATTGTAAATTGATTTGTTACACTGATAATGACGATATGTTCAGAAGAGCATTTTGGACATAAAAAATAGAAAACAGGAGAGAAAAATGAAAAAGTTATTAGTTGCATTATTTGTAATGGTTTTTGCATTCTCTTTGTTTGCCTGCAAGGCTGATGAACAAAGTGAAGTAGAAAAAATCATTGCAGAAGCACAAGATATGACTTTAGTAGAATTAATGGCTAAAGCATATGAAGAATCAAATGGAAAAACACTTGAAGGTATTGGTAATTCAAGCCGTGGTAAAACCGCTGGTGAAGCATTCGTTTTAGCCATGAAAGAAATTTATCCAGACTACACAGGCGTTATCAATTGGCAACAACCAAAGGAAAATTCAATTTTCCAGATGCTTGAAAGTGATTATAAGAGCCCAAACCCAATCTTTTCGATGACTTTAATCCAAGATGGCAGTCAGATTCAAAGTAAAATGATCGCAACAGGCATTCTCCGCAACTTCATTCCACTTGAATGGAGAGAAACTGCAGGTGTCAACGTTGAAAAAGATGGCACTCCTTTAACATTACAAACACTTAATAAAGTTTTCATGTTCAATAATTTAGGCGATAAAGTTATTAACAACGTATGGGATTTTGTTAAGCAAGGTGAAGCTCCAATGTTCATGGGTCTTGAATCAGAACCTGTTGGATTTAACTTCTTACTTATGTTAACTAAAGATGAATATGCTAATATCGTTAAACAAGCATTTGATGCACTTGATGATACAGAAAAAGCTTATTTCCAACCTAAAGTTGACGCATTAGCTGCTAAAGCTACTGAACTTGGTTTAGGTGCAAACGGTAAATATTCACTCGCGTGGATTAAATTATGGACAGAACAAATCAATGTCATGACAGACGATGGTCCTATTATGTCAGAATTAGTTACAACATCAGCTGTTGATGAAACTGCATTATTAGTTTACTCAAAACTTCGTTCGATTTCAGAAACAGAAACATCATCAGTTAACAACGTAACTGTTGCAGCTTATCAACCAGGTTATGTTGGTTTTGGTGGTTTCGGTTATAAACACTTCTTACAGATTCCAGACACAAGTCCACTTCCTTGGACAGCTGCAGCATTTATCGCATATATGGTTACTGTTGAAGCAGGATTCCATCCATGGGGTAAAGATATGGGCGGTTACAGTGCTAATCCAAGTTTAAGATTAGACCATACTCAAGATGGTTTCATCGA
>CAZETB010000036.1:0-18798 GCA_964514865.1 uncultured Mariniplasma sp.
GTATGACCTCACCGATGAAATCGATGATGTATCTATCGTCATCAAAGAAATCTTTAACGTCAATCGATCGACCATTTTTAGGTAAATCATAGGAGTAGACATACTCTTTTTGTTTACCGACACATAATATAACACGCTCTTGGACAATCTTATTGGTTTTCATGTATAGCAAGATACCTAAAATAAAGGATATGGCAGATAACCCCATGATCAAATACATGGTGACATCTTCTAAAATAAAATAGGCAGATGCTAAAGCGATTAAACTTGTTCCCATCACAAGATATGATGTTAAAAGATTAGCATATTTAGGTTGTGGCTTATAAGGACTCTTTTTACTAAACTGTCTTTTCTTAAACTTGATACCCGGTAGGCCACCTGTGATGGATGTAAAGATTAAAAATGCAAAAACAACAGGACCAACCTCATAAACAACAAGAAGAATGAGTGCTCTTGTTTCAAGTGTGCTGCCGTATTGAAGAAATGGATAAAGCGTCGACATGAAAATAATGCCTAATAAGATATAAGCAATTTTTTTCTTTCTACCAAAAATGCTATAAACAAAATAGGTTGTTATAAAATAGCTGACAGCTTGTAGTACAAAATTAAAGAATAAATCCATATCGCTTCACCCCATTAAACGTCATATGACTCATTATAAATGAAATTGTGTGAATATGTCAATTAAGAGGAAAATCGCTTGTAATTTCACATATTATCAAGTAAAATATGGTTAGCATAAGTGAGGTGCATGAAATGATACATTTAGCATGGTGGGGATTCGTTCTCATTTTAATCGGTGTTTTATTGGTTGGCGGTGTCGTAGGCTTTTTACTTTCACGCAAATGGTTTAAAAAGTATTTAGAAAAGAATCCACCAGTCAATGAAAAAATGATTCGCGAAATGATGCGTCAGATGGGTAGAACACCATCCGAAAAGCAAGTTCGTCAAATCTTATCATCAATGAATCAATACAAGTAAACTTAAGACATAGTCATATGTCTTTTTTTCTCGGAGGAACTATGAAACAAACAGATATTGAACAGATTGTCCATGGCATGCTTCATGTAGCACGTCCACTTGAGATTGCTCGTGTAAGACATTTGATTTCTGATGGCAGTTTAGATGATGTCATCATGGCACTCAGTGCCTATCAAAATGAAGATGGTGGGTTTGGCCATGGTCTAGAATCTGATTTTATCAATCCATTTTCAAGTGCGACACAAACATGGGTTGCTATTAACATCATGAGAGATCACAACTTAGATCCTTTTCATCCCATGGTCACTAAGACACTTTCTTATTTGAGTCAAACATTTGATGACAAGATCAACAGATGGCATGCGATTGATAGCAGAAATGACCAATATCCACATGCACCATGGTGGGAACAAGAAGGTGATTTAACTTCAATGAATCCCTCGTCATCATTAGCAGGTTTCATCATAAAATATGGTAATCCGATGGAAAGCATTTATAGAAAAGCCAAAAAAGTTGTCGATGAAGCGTTAGCGATGATTGCAGATCCAAATCTAGAGATTGAACGTCATGAACTGCGTTGTTTGATTGAAATGCTTGATGATATTCAAGAACTCTATCTAAAAGATAAAGCATACATCAAAGCTAAAAATCAGATGATCCTTCGTATGGATGATGCGATTGAACAAGATGAAAATCTTTGGTTTACATCCTATGTCACCAAACCTTCATCACTCATTAAAGGACATCCTTCGTTTGGTTCACAAGTTTTCTTTGAGCTTTTATTAAAGGAGATTGATGAAGCCTTTCATCATCAAAACGATGAACATTTGTGGGATATCACCTGGCAATGGATGGACTATCCTGAAGACTTTGAAAAGGCTAGCAAAGCTTGGCAAGGTGTCATAGCTTTTGATTATATCAAACTCATTAAAGATTTAGGTATACCTATCGAGTAGTCATAAAAAAAACACCGCGAGGTGTTATTTTTTTGGAACAAACTTATATTCAGTTCCCATCTTTAATCGTTTATAGTTCGCTTTATGCCTAATAAAGATTAACGTTGCTAATAAACTGACAATCACTAAATCCATAATTCTCGTTGCCAAATTGAATAGTGGGTGTTCAAAGAAAACACGAATGATAAAGTAAACCAAAACTGAAGATGCTGCAATGGTTGAAGAAAGTGACACATAACGTGTGATTAAAAACATGATTAAGAATAAGACGATAACACCAACAGCTACCCATGGTTCAATCGCGAATATCATACCGGCAGAGGTTGCAACTGCTTTACCACCTTTAAAATTGATATAGATAGGGAAAACATGACCTAGTACAGCTGCTGCACCATAAACAGATGCAATATTGATTTCATATTGACTGACTAAATAAAGTGATGGATCATCTATTAAAAAGACAATAAAAATGACGAATGCGCCTTTTAATAAATCAAAGATGAAAGCAAAAATACCATATCTAAAACCTAAAACACGTATGGCGTTCGTCGCACCTGTATTTTTCGATCCAAATTGTCTGATATCTACTTTCTTAAAAACTTTCCCAATAATTAAACCACTCGGAATCGAGCCTAGAAAATATGAAAGAACCATCAACAATAAAATATACACATATGTCATAAAATCACCTCGTTACTTAATCATTATATCATGATTAAACAGAGTGTCAAAAGGAAAAAGAAAACATCATCAAACGTTGTAGTTGACTATATTTTTTGGTATAATAATGTCATACAAAAAAGTTGGTGATCATGTGAATAAACAAAACAAAATCTATGATGAAAAATCGATACAAATCCTTGAGGGTTTAGAAGCAGTTCGTAAACGCCCTGGGATGTACATCGGATCTACCGATGCAAGAGGACTTCATCATCTCGTTTGGGAAATTGTCGATAATGCTATTGACGAAGCCTTAACGGGATTTGGTAGTGAAATTTCAGTAACAATCAAATCAGATAATTCGATTGAGGTTTCTGATAATGGTCGTGGTATGCCCTACAAAACGCATGCTTCAGGCAGACCAACAACAGAAATCATTTTTACTGTTTTACACGCTGGTGGTAAGTTTTCTGACCAAAGCGGATACAAAGTATCCGGTGGTCTTCATGGTGTAGGTTCCTCTGTTGTTAACGCCCTATCTTCATTTCTTGAAGTAACCATTTATCGTGATGGTGGTATTTGGCGTCAACGTTTTATGGATGGCGGATCAAAGATCAGTCCCATCGAACGTATCGGTGATACGAAAAAAACAGGAACAACCGTCTGGTTTAAACCAGATCCAAAAATCTTTTCAACAACACTTTTCCAATATGATCTCATTAAAGAACGCATCAGAGAATCAGCCTTTTTAATCAAAGGCTTAAAGATGAATTTGATCGATCAACGAAAAGCACAAAAAGAGTCATTTAAGTACGATGAAGGTATTAAATCCTATATCGAACTTTTAAATATGGGAAAAAATGGCATTAATGATATTCTACTCATGGAAGCTCCCTATCAAGTTGGTGAACACAAGAAGAAAGTGATCGAGATTGAGATTGCTCTTCAGTTCACTGACGGTTATCAGGAAAACATCTTATCCTTTGTTAATAATGTACGCACCAGAGATGGTGGTACACATGAAATCGGATTTAAATCAGCATTAACGAGATCATTAAATGATTATGCTAGAAAATATAACATCTTAAAAGATCGCGATGCCAATCTTGATGGCTCTGATATCCGTGAAGGATTGACAGCTGTTCTTTCACTTCGCATTCCTGAAGATGTCTTGGAATTCGAAGGTCAGACTAAAGGAAAACTTGGTACACCAGAAGCAAGAAATGCAACTGATTTTGTCATGTATGATAAGTTCACCACATTCCTAGAAGAAAATAAAGAAGTGGCATCATCCATCATCACACGTGCCTTATCGGCTCAGCGTGCTAGAGAAGCAGCTAGAAAAGCTAGAGAAGAAGCACGTAATGGTAAATCTAAACAAAAGAAGGAAGTTCTCTTATCAGGTAAATTAACACCTGCTCAAGGAAAAGATAAGAACGTCAACGAACTTTTCTTAGTTGAAGGTGACTCTGCCGGTGGTTCTGCTAAACAAGGAAGAAACCGTCGTTTCCAAGCTATCCTACCACTTCGTGGTAAGGTAATCAATACTGAAAGAACATCTTTAGATACAATTTTGAAGAATGAAGAAATCTCAACTATCATCTACACCATTGGTGCAGATTTTGGACAAGATTTCGATTTGAAAAAATGTAATTATAAAAAAGTCATTATCATGACCGATGCTGATACCGATGGTGCACATATTCAAGTCTTATTGCTCACCTTCTTTTTCAGATATATGCGTCCACTCATCGAAGATGGAAGACTCTATTTAGCTCAACCACCACTTTATAAAGTAGCTAAGAAAAAAGGCAAAAAAGAAGAGATCTTTTATGCATGGAGCGATGAAGAACTTAAAACATTGATTGATGATTCACCTTACACCATCCAACGCTATAAAGGTTTAGGTGAAATGAATGCGAACCAATTATGGGAAACAACTATGAATCCTGAATCAAGATCTTTAATTCAAGTCAAGATTGAAGATTTAGGTGCTTCTGATAAACGTATCTCCGTTTTAATGGGAGATGATGTTTCACCACGTCGTACCTGGATTGAAGACAATGTCGATTTTGAAATCAGCGATGATTTTGATCTCCAGAAGGGGGCGGAATAATGGCTAAAGATGTTATTAAACAAGTCAACGATTATATTGAGAAGATCATTGAATCTTCATTAGAAGATATCGTTTCAGAACGGTTTGCACGCTACTCTAAGTACATCATTCAAGATCGTGCACTTCCTGATGCAAGAGATGGACTAAAGCCTGTACAACGTCGTATTTTATATGCGATGCAACAATTAGGCATGCTCCATAATAAACCATATAAAAAATCAGCAAGAATTGCTGGAGAAGTCATGGGTAAATATCACCCACATGGTGATTCATCCATTTATGATGCGATGGTTCGTCTATCTCAAGACTTTAAAATGCGTGTACCTTTAATTGACATGCACGGTAACAATGGTTCGATCGATGGTGACTCAGCTGCTGCAATGCGTTATACCGAAGCGAGATTATCTAAAGCCGCTGAAGCACTTTTAGGTGATATCGATAAACGTACTGTACCATTTGTTCCTAACTTTGATGATGAGGAATTAGAACCTGTGGTCCTACCAGCTAAGTTCCCCAATTTATTAGTGAACGGTGCAAAAGGGATATCTGCAGGGTATGCCACAAACATTCCACCGCATAATTTAAAAGAAGTTGTTCAAGCGACCTTAGCGTTTATTGATAATGAACAATTAACTGTTAAAGAAGTATCTGAGATCATTAAAGGTCCCGATTTTCCAACCGGTGGTATCGTCCAGGGTCATGCAGGTATTTTACAAGCGATTGAAACCGGTGCTGGTAAAATCGTTATCCGATCCAAATGCACTGTCGAAGAAATATCTAAATCGCAAGATCGTATCGTGATCACTGAGATTCCTTATGAAATCAATAAAGCTGACTTAGTCAAAGCGATGGATCTTTTTAGAATCGACAAAAAAGTCGAAGATATCTTAGAAGTTCGTGATGAATCAGACCAAGAAGGTTTAAGAATTGCCATCGATTTAAAGAAGGGTGCAGATGCACAACTCATCTTAAACCTTCTTTTCAAAAACACAGATTTACAGGTTACCTATAATTACAACATGGTTTCCATCATGAACCATCGACCTGTCTTAGTCGGTGTTCTTCCCGTGTTAAAAGCTTATGTTGACCACCAAAAAGATGTAATCACCAACCGTTCGAACTATGAACTTGCTAAAGCAACCAAACGTCAACATATCGTTTTAGGTTTAATCAAAATGGTTTCTGTCATTGAAGAAGTTGTCAGAATCATTAGAAATTCTCAAAACAAACAAAACGCTAAAGAAAACATTATGCAAGCCTTCGACTTTTCTGAAATGCAAGCTGAAGCGATTGTTACCTTACAACTTTACCGTTTATCTAACACGGATATCATTGCACTTGAACAAGAATCTGTTGGCTTAACAGAGCGCATTAAAGAGTTAGAACACATCTTGAGTTCAGAAGCCGCATTAAGACGTGTGATCAAGCGTGAACTTTCTGAAATGTCTGATGCATTAGGTGAAGATCGTAAAACAGAGATTGAAGCAGAGATCGAAACGATCAAGATTGATCAAAAGGATTTAGTCAGTGATGAAAAAGTGATGATTGGTGTAACCAAAGATGGTTATATCAAACGTGCATCAACACGATCTTACCAAGCATCACAAACATGCGGCTTAAAAGAAAATGATGCCCTCATGTTTGAAGTTGAAGTTAACACACTAGATACCTTGTTACTGTTTACTAACCTGGGAAACTATATCTTCCTTCCTGTCTACAAGATTGATGAACAAAAATGGAAAGATTTAGGTGTTTATATCAACAATATAGTACCTATTGAGAAAAACGAAACCTTGATTAAAGTAATTCCTGTCCAAACATTTAGAGATGATACCAACATATTGATTGCTACCAAAGAAGGCATGATGAAACAAGCTAAACTCTCTGATTTTGAGGTAAATCGATACTCTAAAACGATACGTTGTATGAAGTTATCGGATAACGATGAAGTCATCAGTATCGATCTAGGTGAAAAAGCGAACATCCTTTCGGTTTCACAAAAAGGTTATGCACTCCGCTTTAAATCAGAAGATCTACCACTCTATGGCTTACAAGCAGGTGGCGTTAAGAGTATGTCACTTCAAGATGGTGATCAAGTGGCTGGTGCATGTTATGTCAAAACTACAGATGATTTTATCATCTTGACCAACCGTGGTCATGTAATTAAAGATGTGGTTGAAGAATTACCGCTTTACAACCGTAATAGACGTGGAATTTTAATCATCGAACATCAAAAAGCAAACCCACATTTAGCAGTATCCATTGCACGTTTGTCACGACAGCAACAAAAAGAAAATGTTTCTGTTTTGATTTTAGGTGAAAAGGGATCTCGTCTATTTACCGTTCAAGATTTGAAATACACAGGAAATAAGTTTGGTAAAAAGATCTTTGAAGAAGCTGACCTTGGCAGAGGTTATTTGATTGACATTTTCAACGCTGTTGATGAAAAAGAAGACAGCAAAGTTGAAAAGGTATCGAAAAAGAAAATCGAACCCATTGAAACGATCGACTTAGTCAAAGAAGAAATTATAGAAATTAAAGATAAAAAAATTCATCTCAATAGACTTGATCTATTCGATGAAGATGAATAGGAGAAAAATATGAAATTAAAGATTAATGGTCAAACGCATTCATTTGACCGCCCACAATCCCTTTGTGATGTCGCAGAACATCTAGCGATCCACGGGATTTTAGCAGCAACCGTCAACGGACGCTTAAGAGAATTAAGTTATATTGAAACGAAAGATGCTGAAGTCGAATTCTTAGGCTATGATCATCCAGATGCCATTAGAGTCTATGAATCTACATTGCGTTATGTGATCGCTATGGCTGTTAAAAATATCATGCCATCGGTTAAAGTTCGCTTTAACTATAGCATCTCACGTTCTATTTTAGCTGTCTTAGATAATTATGATGGCCCTGTTAATCACGCCGTTGTCAATGCCATTAAAAATGAAGTTGACCGCTTGATTAAAACTAATTTAACGATTGTTAGAAAACGTGTATCGATTGGTGAAGCAACCAAATTATACACAGAACTAGGCATGCCTGATAAAGTTGATATCCTTGAATATCGTGAAGAAGATTATGTCAATCTTTATGAATGTGATGGCTACATCAACTACATGTTTGGTTATATGCTTCCTAAAACTGGATTACTCGATCAATACCGTGTATTTCCATATCATCCTGGTTTTATCATTCAATATCCACGTGCAGAGCTCGGTGGAGATATTCCACAATTTAAAGATGAACCAACCTTTGGTAAAGCCCTTAAAGAGGCTGCAAAGTGGGGTAAGATCATTCAAGGGAACTCGATTCCTAAGATCAATGAATATGCTAAAGATTTTCAATCAGCTGTTGATTTCGTCAACATGTGTGAAACCAAACATAATCATCAACTGAGTGAACTTGGTGATTTGATCCAATCCAATATCGATAGCATACGCTTAATCGGTATCGCTGGTCCTTCATCATCAGGTAAGACGACATTTTCAAATCGTTTAAGAGTTGAACTCATGTCACGAGGCATTAAGCCTATTATGATTTCCATCGATGATTATTATTTAGGCAAACATCTCGCACCTAAAGGTGAAGATGGTCAACCCGATTTAGAACATATCGATGCACTTGATGTCGCTTTGTTTAATCACGACATGCTCGCGTTAGTCGAAGGACAAACCGTGACGCTTCCTAAGTTCAACTTTAAGTCTGGCAAACGTGAACAAGGTAAAACCATTCGTTTAGATCATGATACCCCCATCATCATCGAAGGTATCCATGCATTGAACGAAAAATTAACACAAAGTATTCCTAAGCATCAAAAGTTCCAAATTTATATCGCACCACAAACGCAACTACATATCGATGACCACAATCCCATCAGTATCACTGAACTTAGATTATTACGTCGTATCGTTAGAGATCAAAAATACAGAAACGCATCTGCAATCGATACAATGAACATGTGGCCATCCGTTAGACGTGGTGAATTTAAATGGATTTACCCCTTCCAAAGAGAAGCGAATTACACATTCAATTCTGAATTAACGTATGAACTTGCTGTATTGAAGAAACATGCTGTCGCACAGTTACAAGCGATTCCTCGTGATAACAAGCACTTTATTACAGCTAACCGTTTATTAAAATTTTTAAAGTATTTCGATAACATTGACGATGACATCGTACCATGTAACTCTTTATTAAGAGAATTTATCGGTGGTTCAAGCTTCCACCACTAGGAGTTGTTCACATGAAGGCTTTAAGCAATATGGATCGCATCCAAATGCATCAAGATGTGATGATGCTAATGCTATCACTCTATGAATCCAAAGGAAAATCATTTTATTATGATGATCTTTTTCAAAGGGATTCACATGCATTTGAAAAGAAAACGATGGAGCATAATTTAATCGCACTTGCACATCTTTTAAACTTAGATATGACGGATGCACGCATCAGATTGTTCGCAAAAAAACCGATGAGTCCAAGAACCAAGGATGAGTATTTTTTAGCCAACCTTAAACAAGCACTGAATCAACTACATAAACATCCTGAAAACTTTGAACTTTTAGTCAATGAAGTAGGTAACTTGATCAAACAGCTTTCCAAAAATACGGAAGCTATTCAATTTGTCACCTACGACAAAGAAGAAGAGGGTATGCTTAAAGTTAAAAAAGCAAGTAAGAAAGATGATTTAGAAAAGTTGATGATGCTTTTTGATAAACAGCTCAAAACGGGTAAATATGAACTCACACAGCTCATTACCAATTTCTACGTTGATTTTATCAACATGAACATTACGACTTCCCAACAAGAACTCGTTGGTATCATCATCTTATACGCTTTAATTGCTAAAGACTTCTCTGTATTCAAATATGTATCATTCTTCAAATATTTCAAAAAAGAGTATGAAGGATGGAAATCAGGTGTCATTACAGCATCATATTATTGGTCTTCAGGATTTGCTCAAACGGACATGTTAGCAAGGATCTTATTACAGATTTTAATCAGTGCGTATGAAGAAGTCGACCGCATGGCGCATGAATATGTCTTTGAAAAAGAATTAAACAAATCCAACAACATTGAAAACAGCATTTTAAAACTTGATGAAATTTTCTCAAAAGAAGATTTAAGAAAACGTCATCCCAATGTAAGTGATGCGACGATTGACCGCACATTAAAGCGCTTAAAGGATGAAGACAAGATCAGACCTTTAGGTAAGGGAAGAAGTTCTAAATGGCAGCGTATCGTCTCAGGAAACCGCAAGTTCGGTGTTGAACAATTATCCCTATTTAACGACTAAGGCATGCGTGCCTTTTTTGTTAAATAAATGCATTTTTTTAACTTTTATCGTATGCTATATGCTATAATCAAAGTGTCTAGGAGGCATTATGGATCTATCAAAAATCAAAGCTCTAAGAGAGCTCACAGGTATGGGAATGCTTGAGGTTAAAAAAGCGTTAGCTGAAGCTGATGATGACCTTGAAAAAGCAAGAACCATCTTAATGAAACAAACGACTAAAACTGAAAACACATCAACTAGGGTCGCATCCAAAGGATTGACACGCGTTAAAACATTAAATAATGAAGCTATTTTATTTGAAGTTAATGCGGAAACGGATTTCATTAGTAAACATCCAGATTTTATTAAATTACTCGATGATCTGTCTGAAGCTTTAATCTTATCAAAGGCGATCACTGTTAAAGATGCCCTTAAGGTGATCGTCGGTGATGATACAGTTGAAGATTATATTTTGCATGTTGCACATATCGTTAAAGAAAATCTCTACTTAAGACGATTCCACCGAATAAAAAAACAAGATACTCAAGTTTTTCAGACCTACATGCATTTAGATGGCAAGGTTTCTGTCTTAGTTATTCTTGACAAACCAAGTGAAAAAAACCGTGATATTGCCTTACAGATCACATCACATCAACCCAAGTATTTAAGCTATGACAACATCGATCAAGAAACGATCAATTATGAAAAGATGATGTTTGAAAAAAACCAGGATTTAGATCAACAAAACTTTGAAACTCACCTTAAATCCCTCTGTCTTTATGATCAACCCTATATTAAAGACCCCTCGCAAACAGTCAAATCTTATTTAAATGATGTGCATGTCATTGATTTCTATCGTTTTGAACTCGGACAAGGTATCGAAAACAAACTTAACTGTCGTTTAGATATTCCTTGTGACGGATCAAAAATAACAGTTACGCCTATTTATTAAAAAAGGAGGAACATCATGAAATTAAAGAAGAATGTCGGTAAAGTGGATCAAATCATTCGCTACATCATCGGAGCAGTTCTCATCGTTTTAGCGTTTGTATTACCTCTTTATTGGTTATTGATTCCAGCAGCGATTTCGATTTTCACAGCAGTATTCAGTTTCTGTGGACTCTATCGTCTTTTCGGTATCAATACCTGCAAAATTGAAAACGAAACTAAGTAAACCAAGCACTCTGATTTGCTTAGTTTTTTTTAAATAAAAAGTGATATAATAACCATAAAGATTATTAACAGGGGGAAATCATAATGGTTTATAATGAAGAAACAAAGAATTTAAGGTATGGTATGTATGCACTTGCTGCTATCATCATTTTTCTTAATATCTTGGCTTACATCATCAATTCACCAGCGCGCATCGTCTTATCAGGGATTTTTCTAATTGTTGGTATCATCGGCGTATTGATGATCACATTTACCAACCCAAAGAATCATCGCATGATTGCCATTCCACTCATCATTAATCTCTTTTTAGGTATTATTTTAAACATCGTTTCGATTGCATCATTTTGGCAACATTTAACGACATGGATGATCTTTACACAGTTTATCCAACAGTTTTTCTCAATTATTATCTCATTAGCAATCATCTATATTTTTATTAAACCTAGAATGTATCATATGTCAGATCTCGTTGTCCTTGGCTTCGTTTTACTACATTCGTTAATTAATATGGGACGAAACATCTTTCAATTTATTACGATTAATACACTTGATCCGATGAATCCACTCTCTATCCCTTTATTATTAATATCAGCAATCATCGTACCTTTGCTATATCTTGTACTTTTACTTCTTTATGTATTAAAGGCTAAACGCTTATCTGAACTTGAAGAAAAAGGTGACCTTTTAGCTGATGATCCATCAAGAGCTCGCACATTAACAGAACTTACAAAACTTTATCGTGATGGTCACTTGACATGGAATGAATACGAGGAGAAGAAACGATTACTTAAAGAACAAGCATAAGGAGCCAAGCTGCATGAAAAGAAACATATTACCTGTTTTATCTGTCATTTTAGCATTTGCTTATTTTATCTTTATATCAATTATTCGAAACAGCTTTGATGAACTTGAACCCATTTATGATTGGAGTCAAATCGGTGGTTTAGCATTCTTGATTTATACATTGTTTTCACTATTTCTAAAAAGAAACTACCGTTACATCTTATGGGTACCTGGATTTTTATTTGTTGGTTTTCTGATTACATTCCTATTGATGAATCGATCTGAACCTACGTTTAACGATCCTTTTGGTGAGTTTAGCATACTTTACATGTCCATAATTAGCTATGCACTCATCGTGTTTATCGATCCTTTTCCGAGTTCAATGCAAGGCTTTAAATTGTTTTTAACCATTATTTTATCCGCACTGATTGCCTATGGTTTTATCAATACAATCTATTTAGTCGAGGATATACAGGGCAATTTGACTAACTCTGAATTTATCCTTCAAATGATCATGTTCTTTTCCATTTTCATTGCGCCATATATCGCTATGCTTTTCAATCAAATCTATCTTTATGTTAATCGAGAAAAGTTCGTAAAAGAAAAAGAAGAAGTCCCTTATAACCGTTATCGTCCTGAGATTAAACCAGAAACCGTAGAACCTGAAAAAACATTGGCACAAACTCAAAGAGAAAAGAACGCTATTAAGGGTTTAACACATTTATATGAAGCTGGTTTGCTTTCAGATGAAGAGTTTGAACGCAAGAAGAAGAAAGTCTTATCGAGCAAATAAAAAACTCAAATCCGTAGACTTGAGTTAGTTAAACATACCATTTTGTAATATTTTCATCACATTGTCCGTGATCACATCTAAATCGTGATCGGTTAAGGTATCTCTGAATAGAACCTGTAAACCAACGAAGTTAGATATACCCATTAAAACATAAGACAATGTTTCTAAATCAAGATCATTTCTAACCTCACCCTGATGCACAGCTGAACTGAGTTGTCTGACATAATCTCTACTGAATGTCATATAATACTCTCTAAACAATTCTTTATCAGCAAACATCGATTCCCAAATAATACGATAAGCTAGTGGATCTTTCCATGCAAACTTTAGAAAGGCTCTAATCCCGAGTCTTTCTTTTTCATAACGCGATTCAGCGCCATGAATACCTTCAGAAATTGCTTTACGAATTAAATGACGATATTTCGTTAATAAATAGGAGTATAAAGCAAACTTGTCATCAAAATAAAGATAAAAAGTTCCAGTAGCAATCCCGGATTTCTCAATGATCTCATTAATCGATGTTGCTTGATAGCCATTTTTTGAAAATAACTTTTTGGCAGTTTCAATGATGTGGTCAAACGTTTTTTGACCATCCTTCCGTTTGGGAAGTCTGTAATTCATCTGGTCCATCGTATCACCCATCTATTAGTGTAAAACAAAATGATGAAAAAAACAATGAAAAAAAATTCATGTTATTTCCTTTGATAAATCAAGAGAACGAAAAAATGATAGAAAAATGATTGTTTTTTCACTTTTTGCGAATTGATATTGACGAAATGATTGTTTTCGGTTAAACTAAAATTAATATGAATTTTTATTCATGTTAAATCAATCAATACGCGAGAACGCGTTAAGATGGTGATGGAGAGTATCCCATCTGAGTTCCTCATTCTTTTACTCCCAAAATGAATGTTTGCACTTGTTTTTTCAACCATCTAAAGGGTGACTCTCCCACCCTTTTTTATATCTTTTAAATTTATAACATGAATTAATACTCATAATTATTGACAAAGCGTTTTCACTGTGATAGAATATAAGCGTATTATGAATACTTATTCATGTTATCAAAAAACAGTTACACCTCGAAAAATACTTTGATAAAGCCGTTATTTTTCTTTTTTGCATGTGTGACTTCTTTTTTTAAAAAAATTGAAAACGCTTTTAGGAGGAAATGAAATGCAAAAGGTTTACGTCGTCGGAGCTAAAAGAAGCGCGATCGGATCTTTCATGGGGACACTTTCTACCCTACATCCCGCTGATTTTGGTTCACAAGTACTCAAACAGTTACTCGAAGAAAAAAACATCAATAGAAAAGACATTGACGAAGTCTTAGTTGGTAACATCTTACCAGCAGGTCTTAAACAAGGATTGGCACGTCAAATTTCAATCGGTGCAGGCATTCCTGCAGAAGTTCCTGCATACGGCGTCAACATGGTCTGTGGATCTGGTATGAAGACCGTCATGACAGGTTATGCGAATATCGCTTTAGGTTTACAAAATCTCGTCGTCGCTGGTGGTGCAGAATCCATGAGTAACGCACCTTATTTAGTACCTGCACAAGTACGTACAGGCGTGAAGATGGGTGAACAACCAATGCGTGATCATATGCTTTATGATGCATTAACCGATGCGTTCAATGGTTACCATATGGGTATTACCGCAGAAAATATCGTTGAACGTTATGGTATTACACGTGAAGAGCAAGACGCATTTGCTTGGGATTCACAGAAAAAAGCAATGGCAGCTCAAGATGCTGGTAAATTTAAAGATGAAATTGCAAAAGTTGTTATTCCTAACCGTAAAGGTGATATCGTCTTTGAAAATGATGAATACATTAACCGTACAACCTCATTAGAAAAACTTCAAACATTACGTCCAGCTTTCAAAAAAGATGGTTCAGTTACTGCAGGTAGTTCCTCTGGCATTAATGATGGCGCAAGCTTTATCATTTTAGCATCAGAAGATTACGTTAAAGCAAACCATATCACACCACTCTTTGAAGTGGTTGGTATTGGTCAAGGTGGTGTTGATCCATCCGTCATGGGTTTAGGTCCAACTCCAGCAATTAAAAACGCATTAAAACAAGCTAACCTTGATATCAAAGAAATTGATACATTTGAACTCAACGAAGCATTTGCTGCACAATCCTTAGGTGTCATCAAGGAATTAACAGATGCATTCGATATCACAAAAGAAGAAATTTTAGCTAAAACCAATCCAAATGGTGGTGCGATCGCTTTAGGTCACCCCGTTGGAGCAAGTGGTAACCGTATTATCGTCACACTCGTTCATGAGATGTTAAAACGTCCTGAACTTAAGCTTGGCTTAGCAAGTCTATGTATTGGTGGCGGTATGGGAACTGCAGTTATTTTAAAGAAAGTCAACTAATTTAAAAGGAGATATATAAGATGAAACGTTTGGAAAATAGAGTCGCAGTCATCACGGGTGGCGCGAAAGGTTTAGGACAAGCGATGGCAGAACTTTTTGCTAAAGAAGGCGCAACCGTCGTAGCAGCTGATATGGGTGAACTCACTTACACATGTGAAAATGTTCATTATTTCCCACTCAATGTGACTGATGTTAATGGTGTTCAAAAGTTTTTTGATGATGTTGTTGCACGCTTTGGTAAGATTGACATTTTAGTTAACAACGCAGGTATCACAAAAGATGCCATGACACGTAAGATGACAGATGATCAATGGAATGCTGTTATCGATGTTAACCTCAAGGGTGTGTTCAACTTAACACGTTTAATTGGTCCACATATGGAAGTAAACGGTTATGGTTCAATCATTAATATTTCATCAGTAGTTGGTGTGTTCGGTAACATTGGACAAGCTAACTATGCAGCTACTAAAGCAGGTGTCATCGGTTTAACCATGACATGGGCAAAAGAATTTGCTAGAAAAGGTGCTAACGTGAGAGTTAACGCGATTGCACCAGGTTACATCATGACAGATATCCTTAAGACAGTTCCACAAGAACTTCTTGATGGTTTTGCTAAATTAACGATGTTAGGTCGTCTTGGACAACCCCATGAAATCGCGAATGCGGCTTTATTCTTAGCATCAGAAGAATCATCATACGTCACAGGACAAACACTTAACGTTAACGGCGGCATGCGCTTATAATCATCATAGAAAGAGGTGTTCCTCATGAGTAAAGTCAATGTAGGAATTGTAGGAACAGGAATTTATCTTCCTGAAGGTCGTATGACAGCACGTGATATTGCTGAAGCGACCAAAGGTATTTGGAGTGAACAAGCTGTCATTGATAAGCTTGGTATCCGTGAAAAGGTACTCCCCTCTAATGACCCTAAAGATGGTACACAGGAAATGGGTGCTTTAGCAGCACTTGATGCCATCAAAAATACAGGAATCAATCCACTTGAGATCGATGTGATCTTAAGTGTCACAGAAGAATGGAAAGAATACCCATTAACAACGTCAGCACTTTATATCCAAGATCGTATTGGTGCAACCAATGCGTGGGGTATCGATGTTCAAAACCGTTGTTGTACAACCGTTTCAGCCATGAAGATGGCTAAAGACATGCTCATTGCAGATGATGAAATCAATGTCGTGATGGTTGTTGGTGGTTATCGTAACGGCGACTTTGTCGACTATACGGATAAAGATATGTCGATGATGTACAATTTAGGAGCTGGTGGCGGTGCCATCATCTTAAAGAAGAACTATGGAAAAAACCTTTTACTCGGATCTCACGTGATTGCAGATGGTTCATTATCACGTACAGCAGGTGTTGAAATCGGTGGTTTATGCAACCCTATTACGCTTGCTAACATGAATGAAGCACAAAAGTCATTACGCTTAATGGATCCTGTTAAAATGAAGAATCGCTTAAATGAAGTCTCAATGCCTAATTGGTATAAGTGTATTGATGAGTCGTTAAGAAAATCCAATCTTGAACGTAAAGACATCGGATTTTTAGATATATTACACATCAAACGCTCAGGTCATGAAGGTATGCTTCAAGAATTAGGATTAACTGCTGACCAAACAATTTATTTAGAAGATTACGGTCACATTGGACAGATCGACCAAATACTGTCTTTGCATCTTGCCTTACAAACTGGTCAGGTGAAGGACGGTACGGTCGTCTGCATGTTAGCAGCTGGTATTGGTTATGTATGGGCAGCCAATATCATTCAATGGGGATAATTCCCTAAAACACAAGATGAATCGAGGTGGCCATCATGCCAAAATACATTACAGCAGAAGAAGCTGTTCAACTTGTCAAATCAAACGACCATGTTGTCGTTGGAATGACTGCTGCAGAACCTCAAGCCTTCATGAAAATATTACATACAGTTGCCGATCGCGTTAAAAACGTGGTCGTTTCTAACTGTTTACCGATCTTAGAAGCTGAGTTTTTTACAAACCCTGCCTATAAGGATTCATTCAAAGTCGCAGGTTGGTTCTATACAGCAACACTTAGAAAATATCATAAGAATGGGAATATCTCGTTTATCCCCAATCATTTACATTTAGCAGGTAAAAAACGTTTTGAACACATGAAGCCTAATATCTTTGTTACAGCAGCTTCATTACCTGATGAAAACGGCTATATCTCATTATCGATTCAAAACGTCTATGAAAGAGATGCGATTGATTTAGCAGACATCGTGATCGTTGAAGTGAACCCTAACTTCCCAAGAACGTTTGGGGACAATCAAGTTCACATCGATGAAGTCGACTATATCATTCAATCAAATTACCCTGTACCTACCATCATCAATGCAGAACCTAATGAAAAAGATATGCTCATCGGTAAAGAAATTGCGAAGCACATTCCAGATGGTGCAACCATTCAACTCGGTATCGGTGGTATTCCAAATGCAGTTGCTTATTTCTTAAAAGATAAAAAAGATTTAGGTATTCATACGGAAATGTTTACCAACGGTATGATGGATCTGATCAAAGATGGTATTGTCACAGGTAAAAAGAAGAACTACATGCCAGGCAAACACGTCTGTGCTTTCGCATTTGGTTCTGAAGAACTCTATAAATTCTTAAATAACAACCCTGATGTCTACTTTATGCGCGGTATTGAAGCCAACGATCCACACGTTGTTGGATTAAATGATAATCAAATCTCAATTAACACAACATTAGAAGTCGATTTAACAGGTCAAGTAGCTTCTGAATCGATTGGTCATGTTCAATTCTCTGGAACAGGTGGTCAATCAGATACAGCCGTTGGTGCACAAAACGCTAAAAATGGTAAATCATTCATCGCTTTATATTCAACCGCGATGGTAAGAAATAAACAAACCGGTGAAAAAGAAGAAATCTCTAAGATCGTAGCAACGTTAAAACCAGGTGCTGCAGTGACATTATCACGTAATGATGTGGATTATGTTGTCACTGAATATGGTTGTGTATCACTTCGTGGAACAACCATCGAAGAAAGAGTACGTCTTTTAATCTCAATTGCTCATCCTAAGTTTAGAGAACAACTTACCGAAGAAGCAAAAGCATTGGAGTGGATTTTCTAATGGCTTACTTAAATTATAAAGGTCGTAATATTTACTACGATGTACAAGGTGAAGGAAAACCTATATTGATTCTTAATGGCATTATGATGTCAACCAAATCATGGGAACCCTTTGTTCAAACACTCAGTCAAAACAATCAGTTCATCCGTTTAGACTTTATTGATCAAGGTCAATCAGATCGCCTTGAGAACAGCATTTATATGCAAAACGTTCAAGTGGACATCATCTTAGAACTTCTTCATGAACTTAAACTCAAGAAGGTCAATGTCGTAGGTATCTCTTATGGTGGTGAAATTGCCGTTCAACTCGCATACTTACATCCCCATGTTGTCGATCGTTTAATATTATTCAACACGACACCTTACACATCACCATGGTTAGCAGAAATTGGTCATTCATGGATCAATATCGGAAAAACTAGAAATGGACAAAACTATTATCAAGCAACAATCCCTGTCATTTATAGCCCTAGCTTCTACGAGAGTAGACTTGAATGGATGAAGAAAAGAGAGGCTTATTTAGTACCGATTTTCT
>CAZETB010000037.1:0-18043 GCA_964514865.1 uncultured Mariniplasma sp.
ATATCATTTGTTATAAGTAAAAAAGGGATGATATTAATTTTTCATCCCTTTCATCCCATTAATGATTTGTGGTTCAAATACAATTCCTTTTTCAAGATTTGCTAAACGTAAATCTATAACAGGTAAATTGATTGCTCCTCTATAGTCATCAGTAAAATGATGTATTGATGTTCTTATATAAGGAAAGATGCCTGCAACAAAAATTGAATCCAATTGTAGTCTGTCAGCTTTACTCATCCATTCGAGGTCATTTATTTTAAATGCGGCAGAATAAGTGAATTTTGAAACTTCGGAATCTTTGAACTTGATTTCTAATATAGGATTTAGAATGTACACCTGGTTTGATTCATCATAGGTTGATGGTAAAAGTGTCAGTTTGAAGAATTCTGGTAATGGATTTTTTTCCCTATGATATATAACATTTAATAGTTGGTAACCAATAATTTCATATATAGGTCTCATATGTTTCCTCCTTCTAAGCCATCAGCATTTGATTTATACATTTTTTATCTGTACATTGAGCCAAATTGATATGATTTTTTGATGTATCATATTTTTTTACAGTTGTATTAATAACGCTTGGAAGTTTCCCGTTTTCTTTATAAACATAACCATTTTTTGAATATCTTTCATGATATAAATCATCAATTAGACTTGGGTGCTTTTCAATAATAAATAGTAATCTTGACGAAGTTCCCTTGATGGGATTGTATCCTTGTTCCCATTTTTCAATTGTCTTTTTTGAAACCCCAAGTATGCGTGCAAAAAAAGACTGTGACATATTTAGATTCTCCCGAATCTGTTTCACACGAACTGAATCAATGAAGTTGTCAATATCTTCAAAATCAACAGAGTACTTTTCGGCTTTTTTTAATATACTTAGGTCCAATTTAACTTCCTGGGCAATGACCTTATTGTCCATGTTCTTTTTTCTCATTTCATTCCTCTTTGATTTATATATTTAAACTATGTGGATAGTTTTTGTTCAATAATAAAAATTATTCTTATAGAGAAGCTATGTATACACGATGAAACTTCGCAAAATCTTTAATATCAGCGCTAGAAAGATTTGTCTTGAATTTTTTGTGGTAGATGTGTAAAAGTAATGCTTGATGATTATTTAGATCAATCAATACAATACATCGATATCCCCCTTGCTTTCCTTTGTTCGATTCCGAGTCGGCAATTCTTAACTTGATAACTAAGACTTCATCCTGCGGTTTAATTCCACGTAATTTATCGAAACTGGATAGAGGCTTGTTAACCTCAATGGAAAGATCTCTCGCTATTCGAACTTTAAGTTTTTCGATCTTCTTCTCGAAACATCGTTTATAATCGTTTTGCAAACTTCTTCGTGAGTGAGTCCCAAAACAACCAACAAACAAGCTATCGATTTTCTCTTCGTCATAAATAATGTCTATTGATGCCATACATTGAGATTCACTCCTTTCATAGTTTACCCTATTTAATAGGACAATTCAATAATATCACATATGAAAACGTTTGTCAATGCAACACCCTATTTAATAGGGTACAAAAAAAGAGCACATATTGCGCTCTTAGTTGTTACTTCCTGGACTTATTTTTCTAAACGTACAACTTCTCTTGCAATCATGACTTCTTCATTGGTTGGAATGACAAATGCTTTAACCTTAGAATCTGGTGTAGAAATCATATGTTCACCACGTTTTTGGTTTTCTGCTTCATCAAGTTCAACACCTAAAACTTTAACTGCTTTAATGACATCGCGTCTGACTTCAGATGCATTTTCACCAATACCTGCCGTGAAACAGATCGCATCTAATCCGCCCATGTAAACATAATATGAACCAATGTAATCAGCAATACGCTTAACTTGAACGTTATGCGCTAATGTTGCACGGTAATCGCCACGATTCATACCATCAATGATATCTCTTGAGTCGTTAGAAAATCCTGATAAACCAAGATAACCAGACTTCTTATTAAGTTCATCTAAAACTTCACCATATGTCTTATCTTCTTTTGAAGATACAAGCATTAAGACAGCTGGGTCGATGTTACCTGAACGTGTTCCCATAGGAATACCTTCAAGTGGGGTTAGCCCCATTGATGTATCAACTGATTTACCACCATCAACTGCACAAAGTGATGCCCCATTACCTAAATGACATACGATAATCTTTGCTTTTGGATTGTGTAATAATTCAGCTGCTCTTTCAGATACATATTGGTGTGATGTACCATGGAAACCATATTTTCTTACACCATACTTTTCATACCATTCATACGGTGCTGCATAAAGGTATGCATCTTCTGTCATCGTCTGATGGAATGTTGTATCAAAAACTGCTACTTGTGTCACGCCAGGTAGTGCTTCTTGAAAAGCGTGAATACCTGTTAAATTAGCTGGATTGTGTAAAGGTGCTAAATCATTAAGACTTGCGATCTTTTCAATGACTGAATCATCAATAACTGCTGATTCTTTAAAAAGTTCACCACCCTGAACAACACGGTGACCAACACCTTTGATTTCTTCAAGTGATGCGATAATCTTCTTGTCTAATAAGCCATGAATCACCATATCAACAGCAACTTTATGGTTTAAGATTTGATGGTTTTCAGTGAACTTTTGACCATCAAACTTAAAGATAATCGCTGCATTATCATAGCCGATACGTTCTACGATACCTGAAACAATTGTTTTTTCTTCAGGCATTTCAAACAGTTGGAATTTCAGTGACGAACTTCCTGCATTAACTGCTAAAATTTTCATAATTTATTTTTCTCCTTATTTATAATCATACATTATCATCTTACATGAAAAAAGATGGGATTTCAAGAGTGTGAACAAATATTCATATTAATAAAGGTATCCGTAGATAGCAATAAACTGTAAAACGGTACCGATTGATGTGAAAATATGCCAAACAAAATGGAAATATTTAATCTTAGGGAATGCATAGAAGATAACACCTATGCTATAGGCAACACCTCCAGCAAAGACAAACCAAAACGCATTGGCTTCATAAGCTAAAAGCTGATTAGCGAAGATCAGTGCGCTCCAACCAATCGCTAAATAGATGAAAACATGAAGTTTAGCAAATTTCTTAATCCATATGGATTTAAACACTACACCAATGATGATTAAGATCCATTGAATAATAAATAAAACCGGTCCTAGACCTAAACCATCAATCCCCCAAAGAGGTTCTTGAAGTTCAGGAAGTAATAATAAAGCAGGTGCAAACGTTCCACCAATTAAGATATAAATCGATAAATGATCAAAACGTTGGAAAACAGATTTTGCTGTGGGATGAAAAAGTGCATGATAAATCGTTGACATCGTGTATAAATTAATGATTCCAAAACCGAATATAATGGCTGATGTCACTTCAATGGGACGATCTGCTTTAATCAGTAACAAAATGAGTGCAACAATCCCAAAGATAGCCATCACACCATGTGAGACGGCATTTGCTATTTCTTCACCGAGTGTTTGTTTATGTGTTAATTTCATACATCCTCCAAAAATTGGTCTAAAAAGTCTTTACCCTTATGTGTTTCAGGTTCCATCTTTTCTAAGTTTTCATAATCAAATTGTCTAAAGACCTCGTAAGCTACAATGGCAACCGCATTCGATAAATTCAAACTTCTGACTTTATCTGTTGTAGGAATGCGGTAACAGTTATCTAAATGCTTCGCTAAAAGCTTTCTGTCAACACCCGTAGACTCTTTACCAAAGATGAGATAAAGAGGCTCAGGAAGCTCTTTATAGTTGATATCAGCGTAGTTCTTCTTACCATAACGTGTTAAGAAAAGATAAGTTCCTGGGTTCTTCTCTTGAAAAGCATCAAAGTTCTTATGAACGGTATAATCTAAATGTTCATAATAATCTAAAGCACTTCTTCTTAACCTTGATTCATCGATTTTAAACCCAAGCGGTTCAATTAAGTGCAGTTTAACACCTAATGCGACACATGTCCGCATGATGTTACCTGTATTTTGTGGAATTTCTGGTTCGTATAAGACAATTTGTACGTTCATAATCTCACCTGTACATCAAATTTAATTTGTTTTTTCAAGTATTCGCCATAGAACAAAATGACAAAATTGGAAATCATCATGGCCCAAAAGATACCTCGATAGTCATCAGGAGGTAGAATTAACATCGATAGTAACACCATGGGAACTCTCATGCCCCATAGTCTAACAATCGACATTCTTAGTGTATGTCCTGAATGACCAGATCCATTAAATAGACCAATATAACTTTGGAATAATGCCATGAAAGGTTGAGTGAGTAAAATCCATACCGTATAAACACCTGCAATCCGGTAAGATTCAGATGCATCGGTTCCTAAGATCAGTTCAATGATGGGAAACCTGAGTGGAATGATAATCGCAATCCCAACAACCATCAATACAAACGATAAGTTCCTTGAAACCTCATATGCTTTTCTCGCTCGTTCAGGCTGATCATGACCAATATTTAATCCGATAAATGCTGCAGATATCGTTGATATAGCAACTACAGGATTTAATAAGAGAGATGAAATTCTATTTCCCACTGAAAAACCTGCAGAAACCATATCACCATAACGAAGAATAATACTTTGAATGATGATAAACCCTAAGGATGAAACCGCCTGTCCCAAAGATGCTGGAAGTGCAAAGCGCTTCATTTCAAAGAGTGTTTCTTTATCAATCAACATATCTTTAACGGATATTCTAATATGATTCTTTGAATGGAATAAATCGTAAACGATAAAGGGAAGTGGTGCGGCATTGGCGATTAAGGTTGCATAGGCAGCACCTGCAACACCCATACTCAGTCGTGATACAAATAACCACGTTAAGAAGATATTGAGTAAAATACCACCAATATTTAAGATAACTGGATAGAGAGTTTCACCTGTTGCTTGTCTAATGGATTGGTAAACAATGAAAATAAAGACAAAGATAAACTCATAACTTCTAATTCTAAAATAAATGCCAGCGAAGCCTAACGCTTCTCCTCTTGCTCCCATCAGATAGGCAAACAGGTTAAACCCTAATACAATATCTGATGTGAAAAAGAAGATTGCCATAACGATTAATGCTAAAACGATGGCTAAACTGATCAGTTTACTCGCATAACTCGATGCTAAATCTTTTCTACCGGCACCTGTATACTGACTGACCATCGCAACGGTTGCGATGCCTAAACCAGCAGCAAGTGCCATAAAAAAGAAGAATACAGGCCAGTGAATATTTAATGCCGCTAGGGCAGCATCAAGTGTTTCTTGACTACCGACATCCATGCGAGCGATAAAAATCGCATCGACCATGTCGTGCAAACTTTTAAGAAAATTGTTCAAAAAAACGGGTATTGCCATAATAACAATACCTTTTAAAAGCGATGGATGATGTAAAATACGTTCGATGTTCTGCTTTTTAAATGTCCGTGCCAATGTTTTACCTCAACTATTTTTTATACTTTTTAATCATTGCTTGTTTTAAATCCCAGAGATCTTGTGATAAGTCAACATAGTATTCATGTGGATGTTCAAGTCGTAACACTTCTGGCCACAACTTGTCATGTTCAATCTTAGCATGGTTTCTAATCTGTTCAAGTTTAGGTAACTTATAAATGAGTTCACCCTTCTTAAAGATAGGTACTAAGAGTGGAACTGCAGTGTATTTATCAATGATCTTAGACTTCCATGGGAAGTTTGGATCAAACAAATGATAGGGTTTTGTTTGATCAATCGTTTCTTCATGAAGCGTGATGACATCAGCTTCTGCCATACCGAGTTCGTCATAAAAGCGATAAACTTGTTTAAATCCTGGTGTTGTTGTCTTTTGAATGTTTTCTGATATTTTGATTTTTGGAATGATGTTGCCATCTACTTCAATACCAGATAGTTTAAACACGCCACCAAAGACTGCTTCACTGCGCGCAGTAACTAAACGTTCACCAACACCAAAGGCATCAATTTGTGCACCTTGATGAATCAGTTCTTTAATTAAGTATTCATCTAATGAGTTAGATACGGTGATCTTAACATCTTGTAAACCGTTTTGATCAAGCATCTTGCGTGCTTCTTTGGTTAAGTAAGTTAAGTCACCTGAGTCTAATCTAATACCTTTTAGACGATGACCCATCGGTTCTAACACTTCTTTATGAATTTTTATCGCATTAGGAATACCTTCTTTTAAGGTGTTATAGGTGTCAACGAGTAAAACGGTATTGGTTGGATAAGTTAAAGCATATGCCCTAAACGCTTCATATTCTGAATCATAGCTTTGAATGTAGCTATGAGCCATGGTACCAATCGCAGGAATTTGATACATGTAATCAACATAGGTGTTTGATGAACCAATCGCACCTGATATGTAGGCTGCTCTTGCTCCATAGATCGATGCATCATAGCCATGTGCACGACGTGCACCAAACTCTAAGACTGCTCTACCTTGTGCAGCATGCACAATACGTGATGCCTTCGTAGCAATCAAACTTTGGTGATTAATGGTTAATAGAATCATTGTTTCAATGATTTGACATTCAATGATGGGTCCTTTAACGATGAGGATGGGTTCATGAGGAAAAATAGGTGTACCTTCCTTCATAGCGTAAACATCTGAAGTGAACTTAAAATGTTTTAAATAGGTTAAGAAACCTTCATCAAATACATTTTTACTTCTTAAATAAGCAATTTCACTTTCAGAAAATGAAAGGTTCTTAATGTAATCAATCACTTGTTCCAATCCAGCAAAGACTGCGTAGCCTCCACCATCAGGAATTGAACGAAAGAATACATCAAAAACCGCGATTTGATTTTTTTTATCATCTTTGAAATAGCCGTTGGCCATCGTGAGTTCATAAAAATCCATGAGTAATGATAATTTACGATTGTTCAAGGTTATATCCTCCTCTTGTCATGTCTATTGTATCACTTTTTTAAACCTTTTGATATAATCAAAGTGGACAATGAGAGGAAAACACATGAAGATATTTATATCACCTGCAAAAACATTTACAAAATATGAGATGACATCTATGATCGAACCTCATTTTCAAAAGAATGCCAAACAATTAATGTCACGTTTGAAAAGAATGGATCCCGTCACTTTAAAAAAGAGTATGAAATTAAGTGATAGTTTATTAAAAGAGGTCACTTCTTTCATCAAAGGCTTTGGTCATCATACATTTCAAGCACTCTTCACCTATGGTGGACAAGCATTTAAACAACTTGATCCCATCTCTTTATCTGAAGATGATATAGCTTATGCTAATGATCATCTTTATATACTTTCAGGACTTTATGGCATTTTAAAACCACTAGATGGCATCAGTTATTACCGTCTTGAAATGCAAGATAAGACAGTTATGAATCTTTATGATTATTGGAAACCTAAACTCAATGACTATCTATCATCACATGATGAGGATCTTTACATCAATCTCGCATCCCAAGAATACAGTAAAGTCTTACCTGACCACTTGAACATGATCACCATTGACTTTATTGAACAGAAACAGGGTATCGATTTAAAACAATCCATGGCGATTAAAACGATGCGCGGTCTATTTGCTAGGCATCTGATCATTCACCGCATTCAACATATTGAAGATATTAAAAAGATTGTGATCCATGATTATCATTATGATCCATCGCGTTCAACAGATACCTATTATCTATTTAAAAAGGAGGTTTAAACATGAAACGTATACTTCGTATGATTTTATCGCGTACTTTTCTTATTTTAATCCTCATTTTAGTCCAATTAGGATTTCTGTTTTATGTGATTAACTTTTTATCTCAGTTCTTATATATTCAAATCATCAATTATACTCTATCGGTTTTAATTGTTTTATATCTACTCGTTAAAGAAGAAAATCCCATCTATAAACTCACCTGGATTATGCCCATCTTAATTTTTCCACTCTTTGGTGGTATCTTTTATGTGGTTTATCGGCAACAAAACTTTAGTCCGAAAATTATCAATCGTTTTCTTCAAATTGATGCGGATCGTTTCCATCACGTGGATCACTTTGATAACCCATTAAACAATAAACCATCTAAATATCTTTACAATTTAAACTTCCCACTCTATCAGAATACAGATGCTTCTTTTCTTCCATCCGGAGATGCCATGTATCAGGCGATGTTACAAGATTTAAAAAGTGCGAAACGTTTTATCTTACTTGAGTTTTTCATCATCAATAAAGGTGTGATGTGGGATACCATCTTAGATATCTTAAAAGAAAAAGTGAGTGAAGGTGTCGAAGTGAAGCTCATCTATGATGACTTTGGATCTTCTACATTACCTTATCGTTATCACCATCATTTAAGAAAGATAGGACTTGATGCCATTCCTTTTAATCCGATGAGACTCCATTTGAATTTTGCGATGAACTATCGTGACCATAGAAAAATTGTCGTGATTGATGGTCGGATTGGTTACACAGGAGGCATTAACATCGGAGATGAGTATATTAATCTTATTCAACCCTTTGGTCATTGGTTAGACACTGGTATTCGTTTAGAAGGTGATGCTGTCTTCGGTTTATCAATTAACTTCTTAGAGAACTACCGTTTTCAAACGAATCATAAAGTGAATTACTTAGACTATAAATCACATGAAAAAGCACAACTTGATGGTTATATATCTCCTTTTAATGACGCACCTTTAGATAAAGAGCTTGTTTCAAAAAATATGTATTTATCACTGATCAATGAGGCAACTTCTTCCATTAAGATCACGACACCTTATCTCATTATCGATAACGAGTTATCAGAAGCATTAAAACTAGCAGCTAAATCAGGTATTGATGTAAAGATTATCATTCCATTTGTTCCAGATAAAAAAATTGTCTTTATGGTTACAGAATCCTATGTACCTGAACTGATGCAAGCAGGTGTTAAGGTCTACCGTTATACACCAGGATTCGTTCATTCAAAAATGATGATCATTGATGATCGTGAAGCTTTAATAGGAACTTGTAACTTAGATTTCAGATCCTTATACCTTCATTTTGAAAACATGGTTTATCTCTATCAAAGTGATGCGATTAAAGACATGAATCACTTCTTTGATGAAACGATTAGTCAATCAGCTATCGTTACGACGATAAGACGCAAAAATCCCCTTTATAGACTTTTTCAAGTCATTTTAAGAGGATTTGCTTCACTGTTATAAATAAAAGCGCTGAAGCGCTTTTTTCATGCGTGTATAGAGATTTCTCCAGCTTTCTTTAATGCAAACTTAGCAACAACTGGTCCAATCAATTCATAGACAAGTGTACCTGCTAGAATGATGGCTCTAATCTGTGATCCCATTTCAGGATTTAAAACTTGTGTTGCAATTAAGGATAACCCAATGGCAACCCCTGCTTGTGGCACGAGTGCGAAACCTAAGTATTTCGCAATCACTGGATCAGCTTTGGTGACTTTAGCACCAAACCATGAACCAAAGATTTTACCAACGACTCTAAAGACAACATAGACAATACCGATAATACCAACAACGCCTAAGACGCTGATATTTAATTCAGCACCTGATAAGACGAAGAACATGATAAAGATCGGTGGTGTGATGAAATAAAGAAGTCCGTTGACATCTTCCACTTTTGAGCTGACATTACCAAACACAGCACCTAACATCATGGCTGATAAGAGGGGTGATGCATGTAGCCATTCAGCTAAGAAGATGGTTAAGAAGATGATCACGATGGATAAACTGATACGGTTACCTCTACCGGTAAACCACTTACAACCTAAGGTAAGAATAATACCCATCACAGAACCAATACCGAGTGAAACAATAATTTCAATAAATGGGTTGGCAATCTGTAACCAAAGAGGTGTTGTTGATGCGGTATCACCTAATGCATTAGCTACAGCAACGAAAATTCCAAATAAGATAATGGCAACAGAATCATCTAATGCAACAACACTTAAAAGCGTTTCAGTAAATTTACCTTTAGCTTTATACTGTCTGACAACCATAATGGTTGCTGCTGGAGCGGTTGCTGCTGCAATCGCTGCTAAGACAAGTGAAAATCTAAAGTTAATCATGCTCATTTCACCTTTGATCACAAAGAATAAAATGATGGCAATTAATGTCACGATAACACCAAAGAGTGCTTCAAAGACTGCAATCCAAATCGGAGTTGCACCTACACGTTTGAAATAAGAAATCTTCATTTCAGTACCAATGCTGAATGCAATAAAGCCTAAAGCAACAGTTGAAATAATAGAAAAATCATGAATCGTTCCCTCTGGGATGACATTTAAGATAGATGGTCCTAAAATTAAACCACCGACTAAATATCCTGTCACATTAGGGAGTTTTAAGTATTTGGCTATTTTACCAAAAAGAAGTCCTGTGGCAATCAAGATGGCTAAATAGAGTAAGATCGTGGTGTTCATAAAATCATCTTCACTTCCTAACCCTTATAACCCTTGATACTATCAATTGGTAATGTAAATGCGATACCTGTGTTAGGTTCTGATAAGTCGCCACCCACTTGTTCAATGACCTGATAAACAATGTCTACTTGTTCTTCAGGTAATGCAAGCATAATGACTTTTGATTCCGTACGTGGCATATCCAAGATCGCTTTGAGTGATCCAAGCCATGGGATATCATCATTTCCTGCTAATCTTCTACCCATTCCGGTGGATGAGAAAATGGTAGCACCTTTAATTTGATTCTTGCTTAATTCTTTTAAAAACTTGTCGAGATGTTCTGGTTTATTCATAACATAGAGCATCAATTTCATATTATTCGCCCTCCTTCACGCATTCAATCATACGCTGCAAAAACCTATTTGTCAAGGGTAAACCAACAAAAAAAGCCTTGCGGCTTTCTTTTCTAAAAAAGTTCTATTTTCTAGCAAAACCAAGGGTACCAAACACACCGCCGAGTGCATTAAGTAAATACGTTAAAATGTATAATACGGTATTGATCGTACCATAAATTTCAACATCTCCAAGGCTAGGAACAAAGAGTTCTTGAACAATTAGCATCGCAATCGCTAAGAATAACGTAATGGAACCTAAGCGAAGCATAAAGAGTGAAAAACGACCTGGTTTCTTATATGCATAGAGTACCCATAATAAGAATGGAACAGCGACGGTGACTCCTGGAATAATGTATTCAGAGAGTGCAACCAATTGGTCAAAAGGTCCTTCAATGAAACCTAAGACATTACCTAACCATGCAGGAGAATCAACTGCAATAGGAACTAAAACAGATTCACCAGCAAATGAGTTTTCAACAAAGAGGAAAACTAAAGTAACTGTGAGTAAGACTCTGAGGATTAATCCTCTTCTAATAGCCCAAAGAATGAAAATTTGTCCAACAATTAAGGCTAAGACAGCATATTCACTTAAAAAGGCATAAGGAGCAACAACATCGTTCACCATATCAGCAAAAGGTACGAGAGATTCAATAAAGGGCAAAGTCTGGTAGGTGAGAATGAGCTGTACAGCAAGGAAGACAGAAGAGACTAAGATGAGTAGAAATCCTAGCGTGCGTACAATCTTGCCGAAAGCCTTGTTATAAACACGTTTGTTCATATCAACACCACTTTCTCATGTATTTTTCTATTCAAGCATTATTTTATCATAAACTTAAGCATATGTTATCATTATTTGTTTATGAATTGATATCTTTGTTAACGCTTAAGTCACCTGGTACGATCAAACCTTTTTTTCTAAAGATAAGGTCAATGGCATAAACCAATAACGCTGATAATACAACCATTAAGATGACAGAAAGCCATGCATTAAGCGAGTAGTCCATCGCAACCAATGTTTGAAGTTGTCCAACGAAACCAGATGAACCCATACCTGCACCAGCACTTGTTGTCATCGTTTTGAAGAAAATATAAAAGATAGGTCCTAAAATAGCTGATGTGATAATCGTTGGTAACCAAATGATAGGTTTCTTTAAGATATTTTTGAATTGAAGCATTGAGGTACCAAAGGCAATGGATAAGACCATACCAACGGAATTATCTTTGCGTGATTGAACAGCAAAACCAATCATTTGTGCTGTACAACCAATGACTGCTGCACCACCAGCAATACCTGATAAGTTAATCGATATCGCAATAGCTGCAGATGAGAGGGGTGAGGTGAGTAACATACCCATCACAACAGCGACAATAATCGACATAGGAATAGGTAAAAATGCAAATGTCCATTCAATGAAATCTTGAATGCTATCAATGACAAAGCGAACAGGTCCACCAATAATCAAGGTCAGAATGATGGCTAAAGCAATACCTGTTAGAGGAATTAATAAAATATCCACAGGTGTTCGTTTAACTAAGATCTTTTCAAGTAAGATGATACCAAAAATCGTGACTAGGTAAACCTTAACAGGTTCATTAATCATGGTCACAGGAGCAAATGTTCCATCAACAAGTAAGGTAAAGCTAGATGCGATACCACCAATGACACCGGCTACAACAAGTTTTAGTCCGTTCATCTTTAAGCTAATGCCTACACCAATACCGATACCTACACCCATAAGACTAGCTAAACGGTTATAAATGGTGTCATAAAGTAATTCAATATCAAGTAATGTACCAATTTGTTTAATGATGACACCGATGATTAAGGTTGCAAATAAACCGTAAACCATCCCATTCATCGTTGTCATGATAAATCCTTTCACTTTTCTTTCCTTCATGAACTCATCCTCGCTTTCGATGATATTTTAGCATGTATATGGTAAATTGCAAGAAGATTTGAACCAAATGCTTTGAAGTATGAAAGATTTTCTTGAATCTAAAATAAAAACAGCCATCAGCTGTTTATGTTGAAGGTATAATCATGATCTCGCACTTTAGATCAACCAGTGATGAAATGTATACTTTGAGATGCTTGTCATCAATATCAGTTTCCATGACGATGCCACTTGCAAAAATCTTCCTACTTTGATCTACGACGAAATTGTCAACTGAGAGAGTTACTTTTGTTGGTGTGTTTTTAACAACGATATCATGACCAAAAAATGTTGCTTTCCACGTATGATATGATAATAAAAAACTATATCCAATGATGATGATACCCAAAACAACCCCAGATAAACCAAAAACGAGAGGACCTTGTGGAATCATGAGAAGCCATATGATAAATAATGGTATCATGGATAGCTTTAAAAGTAGTGATGGTTTTTGTATGTGTTCAAGGTGAATGTGATCTTCTTCTTTTCTTATGCCTTCATGATGATCTATTAACTGATCTTTAATTAAACTGTCTGAAGATATTTTATAAAATGATGACAGTTTGTCTAATGCTTCTAAATCAGGTAAGGATTCACCTCGTTCCCATTTGCTGATTACTTTATCAGAATAATGAAGTTTTTCTGCGAGTTCTTTTTGAGTTAATCCTTTTTCTTTACGTAAGTTAAGAAGTCTTTCTGGTAACTTTTCAATAGACATGGTATACCCCCTTTGTCATTATTATACGATATATTAGACTATATCATACTCTCTACTTTATAGATAATCATTCTATGAAATAAAGAAAAAATCTGAGTTTCCTCAGATTAATTGTTTGTTGGTCCCCGCGGCCGGGCTCGAACCAGCACGGATTATTCATCCACCAGATTTTGAGTCTGGCACGTCTACCAATTTCATCACGCGGGGAGGTGAAGACGACATAATCGTCTTTAGGCAGCAAAAATATGATAACACTAATTTTTTTAAAATGCAATTCAATTTGTTACATTTCTTTAAGCGATGTAATACCTAATAATCTTAAGCCTTCATTAATGACAATCTGAATCGCTTTAATGAAATGCATGTTCGCTTGAAGTTGTCCTTTGTCATCGACAAGTAAACGTTGTTTGCCATAAAAACTGTTAAATGCTTGGGCAAGTGAGGTGATATAACGTGCAATTTGATTAGGTGCATTGTTATCCTTAGCTTTCTCAATCACAACAGGGAATTGTGCTAAGAGTTTAATCACTTCGAAGTAATGATCATCAAGGTAATAAGATGGATCAATCAGATCAGATTTGAGTTCAACTTCTTTTAAAATGGATTCAATACGAACAGATGAGTACTGAAGGTAAGGACCTGTCATGCCTTCAAATTTAAGCATATTTGCTAAATTGAAGTCGACATCGAGATGACGCTCATTCTTTAAGTCATTAAAGATGATCGCACCAACACCAACGGCTTTTGCTACTTCATCCTGATTTTTTAGGTTTGGATTCTTTTCAATGATGGCTTGTTTAGCATCACTGATCGCTTGATTAACGACATCCTCTAAACGTTTGAACTTACCACCACGGGTTGACATCTTCTTACCATCAATCAAGACAAGACCAAAGTTGATGTGTTCAATATCAAAGTTATATCCCATGAGATCAGTTACAGCTTTTAATTGTTTAAAATGAAGTTGTTGTTCATTACCGACAACGTATAAGATTCTGTTTGCGTTATATGTTTTATGGCGATACATGATCGCTGCTAAATCACGCGTAATATAAAGGGTTGCTCCATCTGTCTTTTTAATTAAAGCTGGTGGTAAATCATTAGGAAGTTCAACGATGGTTGCACCTTGGTCGAGCTTAAGAAGACCTTTCTCTTCAAGCTCACTCACGACTGCATCCATTTTATCATTATAGAAAGCTTCACCATTAAATGAATCAAATGATACACCTAAAAGGTCATACATATCCATAAATTCACGAAGAGATTCATCTTTGAACCATGTCCATAACTTAAAGTATTCCTGGTTGCCTTCTTCTAATGCTTTAAAGACTTCACGTGCTTGATCCTCTAGAGAAGGATCTTCTTTTTCAGCATCATGAAATTTAACATAAAGCTTTTGAAGTTCTGCAATCGGATTTTGTTTGATCTCGTCATCATTTCCCCAAAGTTTATAGGCAACGATCATTTTACCAAACTGTGTTCCCCAATCACCTAAATGGTTAACTGCAACAACATCATAACCGCATTTCTTGTAGATATTTTTTAGAGCATTACCAATCATGGTTGAACGCAAATGTCCAACACCAAAAGATTTCGCAATGTTAGGTGATGAATAGTCCATCACAACGGTTTCACCAGTACCTATAGCAGATTGTCCATAGTTTTGATTTTCATCGATAATTTTAGAAATAAGAGGTAAAGCAAATTTCTTGCGATCTAAATACATATTTAAGAATCCATTCATGAATTCAATGGTTTTAATTCTTGATTCTTCTTTTAAAACAGATTCAAAATCTTTAAAAATATCCATCGGGCTCTTTTTAAGTGTCTTAGCAAACGCAAAAAGCGGAATCGCTAGATCAGCGTTTCCTTTTTTGGGTTCTTCAACCACGAGATTTTCAAGATGTAATTTTTCTTCAAGTAATGTTTTTATATCATTTTTTAATTGTTCTATCATATAATCATCCTTAATCAAAAAAAGCACAATGTGCTTTATTCGTTTATTAAATCAATCGCATCTTCGTAGAAGTTTCTAACGTTGCTATTAATTTTAGTTGTTGAAGACGTATCTTCATTAGCTGCAGCATAGATATCTGCATATTCGCCATTAATGAATAAGACAAGTTGTGGTGTTGAATCAACAATTGCTGAATACTTAGCTGCAAATGCTTCAAAACCCTTTGTATCTGCTGCGACATCAAGATAGTAGATGCGGTCAACATAATCACTCATACCTGTTGATTCAAAATAGTTAGCGAACGGTACGATGTGTGCTTGACAACCTGTGCATGCTGCATAGCCAATATAGACTAAGACAACATCATCTTTCGCAATGGCATCTTCAATACCTTTAGAGAATAGACCGCCTTCATAATTTGCTTCATAGAAGGGATGATCCTTTGATAATTCTGTGACACCATAAGCGGTGTAAGCATTATAAATTTTTTCTTTGTTGTTAGGTGAGAAAATTAAGACGAGTGCAAGTACGACAACAAAGAAACCTGCAATCGAAATCCATGTAATAGGTGATACTTTGGGTTGCGCCTGTGAATACTTATCAACTTTAATGGGTGCTTTATTACTTGATCTTGGCATAATGATGTAAATCCTCCTCGTTTGACTAATCGTCATTATAGCATAAAATAAGGCAATGTTTCAATGATAAACCTTAAGTTTATGAATTATGATATTCTATGTGACCCAAACACCTTTTCAAAGAGATAATCAACATAGATTAAATGCTTATCAACTGCAAAAATATGAGTAATTTCTTCTTGTGATAACAGTGATGTGATGACATTATTTTTCTCTAAAAGTGATTGAAGTGGCAATTGCTCTTCAAGAGCTTGATGCGATAGACCTTGAATCAGATCGTAGGCTTCTTCACGAGACATCTTCTTTTCAATCAGTTTAGATAATGCACTTTGAGCAAAGATGACACCTTGAGTTAATGCGATATTTTTAAGCATCTTATCTGGGAAAACAACCAATGTTTCTAATGTCTTTTGATAACGGTTAAGCATATAATCAAGCAATGTAGTCGCATCTCCTAAAATAATGCGTTCAACCGATGAATGTGAGATATCACGTTCATGCCATAAAGCAATATCTTCAAAACTTGAGACCATATATCCTCTTATCACACGAGCTAAACCTGTGACATTTTCAGATGAAATTGGGTTTCTCTTATGAGGCATGGCAGATGATCCCTTTTGGTTCTTGGAGAAATATTCACTCACTTCACCCACTTCGGTACGTGCTAAGTGTCTAATCTCAACAGCAATCTTTTCGATTTCACTCGCGATGAGTGCTATACTCGATAGATAGTATGCATGACGATCACGTTGAAGTGTTTGTGTTGCGATATGAGATTCTTTTAAATTTAGGCGTTTTGCAGTGAGTGATTGAATATCAGGATGATTAGCTGAGAAGTTTCCAACAGCACCTGACAACTTAACGACTGATACTTGTTCTGCAGCATGCAAAAAGTTTTGCTTTAAACGCTTGAAATCTTCATACCATAAAGCAAACTTTAAGCCAAACGAAGTCACTTCTGCATGAATACCATGTGTTCTTCCAATCGCTGGTGTTTTTTGATAACGGAAAGCTAAAACCTTAAGGGTATCCATAAAGTTATCAATGTCATCAATTAAAACATGATTGACATCTCTTAGGATTAATGATTGTGCTGTATCGACGACATCTGTTGATGTCAAACCATAATGAAACCATTTCTTTTCTTCACCAAGTGATTCAGAGATCACACGCGTAAACGCGATGACATCATGTTTGGTCATCTCTTCCATCTTGTAAATATCTTCGAGTTTAAAAGTTGCTTTTTCTAAAGCACGATAGGTGGCTTCATCAAAAAGACCCTTTTTCATCCAGGCATAACTTGCTGCGAGTTCAACAGCTAAAAACATATCATAGCGATGTTGTTCGCTCCATAAATTTTTCATGATTTCTCTTTGATAACGACTGATCATCTACATCACTTCCATCTTAAAAGAATGATTGAACCATGATCGTTTGATTGCGATCGGGTCCAACAGAAAACATGCCAATCGGAACTCCAACTAATTCGGATAACTTAGCTAAATAAGCTTGTGCATGTTGTGGAAGGTCAGATAATGATTTAGCGTTTGTGATATCTTCATGCCAACCAGGCATTGTAATGAAGTTTGGTTTTGCTCTTGTAAAATCTTCAATGTCAGCTGGAATATAATCAATGGTTTGTCCATCTAATTCATAGGATACAGCAATCTTTAATTCATCAATACCCGTTAAAACATCAAGTAGTGTCACAGCTAAATAACTTAATCCTGAAACACGCTTTGTATGCCTTAAAATGACTGTATCAAGCCATCCAATGCGTCTTGGACGACCGGTTGTTGTTCCATATTCTCTTCCCACTTCACGAATGTGATGTGCAAGATCGCCTTCAATCTCTGATGGCATAGGACCTGATCCAACGCGAGTCGTGTAAGCTTTTGTTACACCGACAGCACCATCAACTAACCAAGGTGCAATGCCGGTATTTAAAGGTACTGAAGATGCTGTTGGAGAGCTTGATGTCACATAGGGATATGTGCCATGGTCTAAGCATAGCAAGACACCTTG
>CAZETB010000038.1:0-17649 GCA_964514865.1 uncultured Mariniplasma sp.
CACCTATTGCGATATAATAACCCCATCGGTTACCTACGCCTAAAAGTGTATGTTTATGGTAGTCATGTGTTTATTACGATTGAACGCCTACCTAAAGTATAAGGTAGGCTTTTTCTTTACCATTGAAAAAGAAAGTAGCCCCGTATTTACTTATACAACGTATAGTTTGTCCAATCACTTGTATCCTTTTTTGTTATAATTTCAATTTCTCTTTTGAAAGATGATGTCATCTGTTTGACATATGAAAAAAAGGACAAGCAAATCACATCTTATGATAAAATGATACATAAGAACTTACATCTAGATGATTTAATACTACTATTCATTAACAATGGACAAGAAAAAAAAGGACAAAAGGATAATCACATGAAAAAAAACTTAGGCATCATAGTTACGGTAATCATCACACTTACATTATCAGTATTAGGATTTGTTTTAGGAGGTTTTCAACTCAGCGCACTTCAGTTAGATACATTGAAGATTCTCATCATTGTATGTTCGATCAGTATGGCATATTGCTTTATCGTTGGTGAATTAACAACAAACAATTCTCAAATGGATAAGTTATGGTCCATACTACCTATCGTTTACGCATGGATAATCGTCTTTAAAAGCGGTATGAATCCACGTTTGATTGTTATGGCCATTCTCATTACTATTTGGGGAGCTAGATTAACACTCAATTTTGCTAAAAAAGGTGCTTATTCTATTAAGTTTTGGTCTGGTGAAGAGGACTATCGATGGGTTGTTTTAAGAAAAGATCCAAAACTAAACAAAAAGTGGAAATGGGCATTATTTGATTTATTTTTTATCTCCATATATCAAAATGCCTTAGTACTTGCTATTTGTTTACCTTTACTTGCAACCATGGACTCTACTGTTTCATTTAACATATTTGATGGTTTAATTGCAGCACTTCTTTTAGGATTCATCATTCTAGAAACGATTGCTGATAAACAACAAATGACATTCCAAACGAAGAAATATGAATTATTAAAGCAAGGCAAGGCATTAGAAGATCTACCACATCCTTACAATAAGGGGTTTAATACACAGGGATTATGGCGACTTTCTAGACATCCCAACTATTTTTCTGAACAATCTATTTGGGTCGTATTGTATTTCTTTTGTATTAGTGCTGGTGTAACATCTTATGTCGTATTCAACTGGACACTCGTAGGTTCGATGTTTCTTATTTTATTATTTATAGGTAGTTCGATGTTTTCAGAAGGTATTTCACTTAAAAAGTATCCAGCTTATGAAGAATACATTAAAAGAGTTTCTAAATACGTACCCTTAAGAAAGTATAAAGAGTAAAATATCATATTGACAACATGTGTTAATTTAAAATAACATGGTTTTTTGTGTGTCGTCTTAGAGGTTTATATGAAACTAAAAGAAAGAGCTAAACAATTAAAAATTGATATTCCTGCTGTATTCATCGCTATGAAGCGAAAAGAGACACCCTTTCTTGCCAAAATACTTGCAGCTATCACGATTGTTTATGCATTATCACCTATTGATCTCATTCCGGATTTTATCCCTATATTGGGTTATCTCGATGATTTGATCATTTTACCTTTTCTTATTGTACTAACCATTAAATTAATACCAAAAGATCACATGGAAAACTATCGTAAAGAAGCTGAAAATTTATGGCAGGATGGAATACCTAAAAAGTGGTATTATGCCATTCCTTTTGTTTTGTTTTGGATCGTTTTATTGACTATGATTATTCTTTTACTTCGTTAATATAAAAATCATTCTACGTTACGTAGATATTGAAATAACAAATTATCCCTTATAATGTTAATGAAAGGGGTGAGATCATGGATCCTTACATCACAGGTCAAATGATTAAAACACTAAGAGAAAAAAACAAAATGACACAAGCTGAATTAGCTCATGTCTTATCCGTTAGCGATAAAACCATTTCGAAATGGGAAACTGGGAAAGGATACCCTGATATCACGTTATTAGATGGATTATCTCAAGCACTTAACATATCTATGACCGAACTTCTTCTCGGTATGAAAATTGATAATCAAAATGTTGCTGCTAACATGCTAAAAACTCATTTTTATGTCTGCCCAGTTTGTGGTAATGTTATCCATTCAACAGGTGGTGCTATGATCAGTTGTCATGGAATTACACTACCTGCATTAGAATCTGAAGAGATGACAGATGATTTAATCGAACTAAATTTGATCGAAGATGAATACTTTTTAAAGATTAGACATCCTATGACAAAAAAACACTACATTTCATTTATGGCAGCTATTTCATCAGATCGTGTTCAGTTTGTTAAACTTTATCCTGAAGGTGAAGCATCAGCAAGATTTAAGACACATGGTGTTCAATTGTTGTACTATTATTGTAATCAAGATGGTTTATTTGTGAAAAATTTAAGGAAAAGAACAAAAAAAGGTCAGTGACCTTTTTTTAATTTTTCTCCTTAAATGTAACTACCATTTCGATCTCTGCAACCTTGGAAATAGTTTCATGTATCGAGCAGTATTTGCCACCGAGTTCAGCTGCTTTTTTTAATTTTGCTTCATCGGATCCATTGTAAACAATCATATCGATTTTTACGTGATCAAGTGTTGCTGGTGTTTCATCTCGTTTATGACCTGAAACCACAATATCAACATCACTGAAAGATAATCTCATTTTGTTTGCTACACTCAAAAATGTTGCGTAGAAACATGAAGCTAATGCACCAAATAATAAGTGATAAGGTCTCATACCTTGTTCTTGTTCACCTAGTTTGATCGTTCCTGTTGGTGATATCATTTCACCCACATAATCTTTGTTAAATTTTAAACTGACTTGATCTGCTTGCATCATCATACCTCCTATATCACTGTACATTTTATACGACAACGTGATTAATTTCAACCATTATCACTTTATGTGAGTTTTTCATTGAAAGTTTTTTCACAAATATGAATAATCCAAGTGATGACAATGTGTACTTGATATAATATAAGTAAGACTTAAAGGAGTTTACAATGCCAATTAGAACAATGAACCAAGATGACATGATAAGCGTAACGTCACTTTTTAATGAAGTTTGTCATCTTCAAAAACTACCCTATCAACCTCTTAATGATCAATCATGTTACTCGTATTTTTTAGGATATGATAAAGCTAATTTGTCATTTGTTTTGTATGAGGATCATGATGTTATTGGGTTTATCAGTGGTTTCGTTGGTGAAGATAAAGCATACATTTCTATGATTATGGTTCATCCCAATCATCAAAGAAAGTCTTATGGTACTTCTCTTCTTCAAACATTTGAGAATCATGTTAAATCGCTTTCTTATGCTATTAATTCTATAGATCTTGTTTTCTTTAATCCCGTTCATTTATCATGGTTTATATCGAATACACCACAACATACCCATCCCAATGCACCTGGTGTTTTACTAGATTCTAATGCTTACTACTTCTTCATAAAACACAACTATCAAACATATGCAATCCAAAACAGTTATTATAAACCATTAATTCAAGATAACTATGATTTAAATATGAACAATCGCTTGTTTGAACTTAATCAACAGGGCATATCAATCACGTGTTACAATCCCAAAATACACAGTTCATTTGAAGCACTTTTTGATGACTTAAACAATGACAGTTGGAAGAAAGCTATTGAAGATGCTCTTATTAAACGGCAAGATATATTAGTTGTTACGGATCACAATCACGTCATAGGGTTTGCTGGCCCTCTTGATGTTGAACCCTCACAAAGAGGATATTTTGCTGGTATTGGCATCCACTCTAAGTATCGTTCTCAAAAAATCGGTAAAGTGCTATTTCACATCTTAACTGTTGAATTAAAAAAGCGTGGAGCAACATTTATGAGTCTTTTCACCGGTGATCAAAATCTTGCAAGGTATGTCTATGAACACGAAGGTTTTAAAATCGTTGCAACCTGGGCTAACATGAGAAAACACATATCATCATATTAAACAAAAAAAGACATTCGGTTTGAATGTCTTTTTCATTGTTCAACTTGTCTTAGAAGAACTTAGCTCTAGCTTGTTCTTTAACTTCTTTACTTGCAGTAAATGGAATACGTGTTGTATAACCTGATTTAGCAGCAACGATCATCTTCGTTGGCCATGCAAAAATGTCTTGGTTCCATTTAAGAACTGTGTCGTTATAAACTTCTCTAGCTGCAGTAATTTCTTTTTGTAGATAACTGTTTTGTTGCATTGCATCTGCAAGTGCACGGTGTGCCTTTAAGTCTGGATAAGCTTCAAAAGCTACGTTGATACTTCTCATTGCTGTATCAAGTTCGCCAGCAATTTGATTTCTGTTTTCTTCATTGGGGTGAACACCACCTCTGAATGCAGCAACAGATTTCATAACATCTTTGTCTAAATCAATTGACTTTTCAACGATACCGACCACGTTTTGTAAAATTTGAACACGTTGTTCAAGATAATTATCAATTTGTGATGCATTATGTTGAAGTCTTTGTTGTAGCTGTCTAAAATATTTTTGTGCATTAATCTTCATGAATAAGAAGATTAGCCCTGGGATGATAGCTAAAACCCATAAAATAATTTCAAACAAGACTGAGCCAAATCCAGTTTTAACTTGGATTTGTTTTTCAATCACATTAACGTCGCGTCCTTCTTGGTTAACTGGACCAGTCATTTCATCGAGTTCATTTGGCATTTTCAATTCCTCCGTTTATTTTAATTTTATTGTATCAAATTTTTCTAATCTTTTATCACATGTGCAATAAATCGATGTATTGCATAGAGATTTTCTTGTGTTGTTTCCTTATTTTTAAGGTTTTCAAACATTTTTCTAAATGAATCAGCATAAGATTCTTCTTGTTCTTCTTCGACAACATGTACAGATACTTTGGATTCTTGTTCAACTGGTAAGTACTCTGTCCATTCAACTGGTATGGTATGCATTCTTCCATCACCACCCATTTTTTGGATGTAATCAACCCGTTGTTCTGTGCGATAACCATATGCCGTAACAGAAATGATATCTTCATAATGATCACTCTTAATCGTCTTTGTTTTAAGGATACTTTCAGTTGTACACAGTGGATGTTTAAATTCATTGACATTCATGTGGTTAACCACTTTTTCATGTTCATAAAAACTTGCATAACTATCATAAAGATCTTTATAGATATATTCATGAGGGAGTGTATGTTGATAAAGTGGAATAGCAAGGATAGGTGCGAATGTGAAATAGATCCGTTTGAAGTAGTCCATGTTATAGTCAATAAAGTTCTTTCTAATCTGTTCTAATTCATATCCATGAAAGAAAGATGGAGCAATATTTAAATCAAAATTATCTAAATGTTCTGGATAAACAATATTGATTTTCTTAATCTTTTCAAAATCGAAATCATCACCATAACCAATCTCTTGATCTTTCATGAGTTCCAAGAGTTGTTTTTGTGCTAAAGGTGTAAATAGTAATCTAAATTGAACTTCGTTATTGCGATCGCTTGCTCCAAAGAGAACTTCAAATTCAGAGTTACCACCCATAACGGTGTATGTACCACCTTTTGCAATGCTTTTCTCTGTCTTCTTCTCTAACTTTCTTAAGTCGCGTTTAACCTGGCGTTCAATCTGTTTTTCATTCATATGTTCTGCATCAGAATCTTCTCTTGAGAACGTCAGATCAGGAGCTGCATCATTACCATAAACCAAATAGGGTTCACGATAGTAATAAGGACAGGGTTTTTCTACAGTTGCTGTTAAGACTTGAGTGTGATGGTTGGTCACACGTTTACCATTGACAACGGATGTCGTGGTCCAGTGAATCGTAATGGATCCAGAATAACGTTTTGTCCCAAGATAGTGTACAAGATCTCGACACAAATAAAATGGATTACCATTCATTTCACCTGACTGAACATAAAGTGCAGATCGATTTTTATCATAAAGTTCTGCTAAACCAAATCGGTTGACTAAATAATCAAGACGTTTTGAATCAAAGAACTTATCCATCTTAATCAAAGGTATCGTCTTTTGGAATAATGCTTTGCTCATACCTTCCGTAAATAAATCATTGAGAGGTTTCATTTGAGCCCATGCTTCATCCTTTAAAACTTTGATCTCATCTTCAATTTTGCTCTTAATCGCTTGAGCATCTTTGATGACAGGATTAATCTTCTTTTTCATCACCATAATTGATATGACTAACAAGATAACTCCTGCGATAGCGATACCTAAATAAAGTGGCATAAAGCCAACTTGGAATAACTGAACGAGTGAATAGATGGCTCCTACAACAGAGATGACACTTAAGATGATTAAAAGTGTCTTAAAACCCATGAATTTTCTAATCTTTTTATTGATCAGATTTAATTCATTTTCTTTTTTTCTAATCGCTTTAACTGTGGTCTTGTTTTCTTCTGGATTAACTTTAGACTGTTCAATCAATTGATCAATGTACTCTGTTACATTTTTCTCATGCTCATCTTTATAGATCGTTTGATATTGCTTGAGCGGTTCATCGATAAATTGTCTTTCTTCCATAGGCAATCACCTCATTTTGTATAAAACATTTTGTTTTAAATCATTAATCCCCTTGTATCGTTTAAAATATGTGGTTTATGTTAACATAAAGCCTTTATACACCTAACATAAGTTTACTCTATTTTATGATGATTATCAAGAAAATATCATATATCATCATCATTTCTTGATTGATAGTTAAATATAATCTCTTTTCAAATCAAATCATACACATTTGCATGTTTTAGTGTATGATAAATATAAAGGTGGTAGACTATGAAAAAAAGACAACTCACACAATATATCGATATCTTAGGTATCCTACTGATTGTCATTCCATTTATCATTACACTTTTCTTATCCATTAATTATAGTCTTAATGAAGAGCAATTCTTACTGGATTATTTAATGCCAGCTGAGCTTGCTTTTATGGTCATGCCTGGAGCATTACTCATCGTCTTGGTTGCCATGAAAAAGAATCATTATTTTAAATCCAAAGCACTCTTGTTTTTAGGATCACTCATCGGTATTGTCTTAGTGATGATTTTACCCGTTCTCGTAGGCTTCGGATCTGATCCCGCTTTAGCACAAGGATTCTGGTATACGTTAACCTTTGTTGCTTTAGGCGTTTATGAAATCACGTCATTGACCTTAGCAGTTTACACACTCATTAAATTATAACTAACTATTTTTAATATGATTTTACTTCTTTAAAGTCCAGCGTTTTCTTAGCGTATGTGCAATCCATTTGGGTTGTCTGTTGCGTGTGAAGACGCCTTTTTTATTACCATTAACCCTTGTTAAACCTTGTTTTGTTTGAAAATCAGCGAAATTCCAAAGATGTGTTCCTACACAACCATCGAGATTTTCTATGGCATTCAAATAAGTTTCAATAAACTCGTTTTGAAACTCTTCACTAAAGGCTTGAGCAGGTAATGTATGAAGACCTGCAATCGTATCTGCACCAAACTCAGTGAGTACAACAGGTTTTTGATATTTGTTTACATAAGAATTGATAGAATTTGTAATCTGATGATCTATCACAGATAAGTCTCCAAAATCTGTGTACCAACCATGATACCGATTAATACCAATCACATCAGCTAAATGAGCAACACGATTGACTTCTGCAGACACATATTCGACAATCATCAACGGTAGATCAGTCAATTGTCTTGCATGAGCAAATGCACCTTCAAAGAAATCAAGGGCATGTTCTTCATGTGTGTTGGCTTCATTTGCGAGTGAATACATGATGACTGAAGGATGATTCTTATCACGTTCAACAAGTTCACACAATTGTGCTTTATAAACATCAAGACTCTTATCATTCACACGTTCTGATGTAAATACAGGTCTTGGATCCCAAAAGTTTAATCCTACTGCTGGCATTTCATCAATGATAAGAATGCCATAGCGATCTGCTAAATCATAGATTTCTTCATCATACGGGTAATGACTCGTCCGAAATGAATTTGCACCAATCCATTTTAAGAGTTCAAAATCTCTTAGATGGACCATGGCATGACTGCCTTTACCCAGAATCTCATAGTCTTCATGCATCCCAAAACCTTTTAAGAAGATGTGACGATGATTTAAATAGATCTGTTTGTCCTTAACTTCGATTTCACGGATACCAAATGATTGTTCATAGTAATCGTATGTAGTTGAAACACATAGTTGATACATGTTTCCTTGATAGATATCCCAAAGTATCGGATGATCCAAATGGATGTCACCAGATTCATCATATGTTGTAGCAACCAACTGTCCTTTGGGATCAATCACTTCTATCGTTTCTATCGCATCATTCGTTTTAATTTCATAAGATATATGTGCAGTTTTATGATTGTGTTTCGTCTTAATGATGATATCTTGAATATAGTGATTTGTTGTACGACTTAAAAAGACATTGCGGTGAAGACCAATGTAATTGAAAAAATCAAAATATATCAGTTGTTTATCCCCATGTTCTGTATGTTTGATTTCACCCATAGGAAACGATTGAAAACCTAATCTTGTATCAAGGATGATGGATAATCGCATCACCTCTTTGGGCTGATCAATTTCAATATCAAATGGTAAATAACCACCTTCATGGTCTCTTATAAACTTACCATCAAGATAGACATCTGCATGATGTGTTGCTGCACCAACACGAATGGTAAAGCGATCAGATGGTTTAATATCTTGTAGTGAAATAAGACGCTCATAACATACTTTACCGACATATTCTCTTTCTTTGATCTCTGTGACAACATCATTGTAACTTCCTGGTACACCCATAAATCTTGGGTTTTTCAATGGATGCGTTGGAAGATAATCATCTGACACAAATGCAAAATGCCAAAGACCATTTAAAGATTGCATGAATCGTTTTTTGTTATTGACTGGATATAGCATAGGACTCTCCTTATTGAACACGTCATGTCGCATTCATCTATTAGCTATTTTCTTTAATACTCTTTAACTCATCAAGAATCCGAGTTGCTGTTTCTTGGTACCAAGGTGCTTGATATGTCATCAATGTTTTTTCGATTTCCTGGATATAATTCGTATTTTTTTGTCTGAGCATCAGTGTTAATGCATTTCTCATTAAAATCGTTTTACCTTTCCATAAATATGACATGTCGTTGTATGTTGTCTTAAAATCTTTTTCTGATTGTGTAAACAAATCAACAATCGATACCATTTCTTTACCAGAAAGTTCAAATTCAGGGTGTATAATCACACCTTTTTTGATGTTTTTTGGACAGACCATTTGACAGATATCACATCCAAATAAACTCACATTAGATGTTATTTCATCTGGTGTTAATATTTTTTTAGCTTGATTAAAATGACTCATACATTTATTCACGTCATATGAACCTTCATCAAGCGCTTGTGTTGGGCAAGCATCAATACATCTTCGACACGTTCCACAATCATCAGTAACATCTAACCTAAATTCATGCTCTAGCTTTATATCGATAAATACGATACCTAAAAACATATATGAGCCTAAATCTTGATTTATAATGAGTTGGTTTTTACCAAAGAAACCCACACCTGCAAGAACTGCTGCTAGTCTTTCATCATGCGGATGGTTATCAACACCCATGTGATATGGTAAATCCAGTTCATCCATCACCTGCTTGATTCGGTTCTTTAAGACCGTATGATAGTCCTTGCCAAATGTGTAAAAGGAAGGGACAAAGTGAGTTCTTGTGTGATTAATGCGTCTATATGGATAGGTTAATCCTAAAACAACCATCGTTGAATAAGTTTCATCAGGTACTTCTTTATGCATCTTTTTGGCTTCTTCTAAGTAAGTCTTAGTGTTAATGATACCAACAACATCAAATGTTTTTGAAAAGATATTATGAAGTTCTTTTACTTGCACAAGTCTCACCTCCCATCATGATTGATGTGATTATTATATCATGTTTGAGCATGAAAAAAGCATCTGGCGACCAGATGCTTTGTATCATCGATTAACGAGCAGCTCCCAAGAATGGTTTTCCTGATGCCTTTGGTGCTCGAGATTTCTTAGAGAATATTGCTAAGACAATCATGGTTGCAATATAAGGTAAGATCTTAAAGATCATACCAAATGGAACACTTGGGAATTGTTCCATAAGCCATACGATCCAACCAATTCCAAAGAATGTAACAGATAAGGTTTTAAATATACCAAAGAATATTGCGGCAAATAAAATTCTTAATGGTTTCCATTGACCAAAAATTAATACGGCTAAGGCTAAGAACCCATAACCTGCTACAGAACCTTCAAATGAAACAGAGATTGGTAGTGCATAAACAAGACCACCTAAACCTCCTAAAAATCCTGAGATTAAGACACCATACCAACGATAGCGATACACATTCACACCAACTGATTGTACAGCTTCTGGATGTTCACCACAGGCAGAAAGTCTAGCACCAAAACGGGTTTTGTAAATGACAATCGTTGAAATAATTAAAATCAGAAGACCAATATAGGTAGTTAAATACGCCATATCAAAGAAAATGTAGTTCAAATTAGGGAATATACCGCTTAAGAAATTAGAATCTAAACGGAATACTTCTTTATCATATGTAATCTGAACAGCATGATTTTCTTGTGTTTGTTTAGCTAAGAAAATAGCAAGTGATCCAGCAAGTAAGTTGAGTGCTGTACCACCAATGGTTTGGTCTGCCTTCATGTTGATGGCAAGGAAACCAAGGAGTGAAGCAAATAATGCACCACCCATACCAGCTAAGACAATAGCTATAATCAATAAGAGTTGTGGTGAATTAGCAAATGCACCAATCCCCTGCATCTTATTGATAAATAAAATACCACAGAATGCACCAATAACCATTAAACCCTCAAGTGCAATGTTGACTGTACCACTCTTTTCAGAGAACATACCTGCAAGAGCAACAATCAAAAGCGGAATGATGAAAAACAGAGATTGCGAGATAAAATATGCCATTATTCTTCACCCTCCTTTACAACATCTTCAGTTTTAAGACTATCTTGTTTCTTTTTCGCTATACGATCCTTCACTTTTCCTAAATATTGCGTCATGATGAGCGCAAACGCACTAAAGTATAGAATAACACCAATGATGATATCAACAATTTCTGATACAAATCCTACAGATTGCATCGATAGACCACCTAATGAAATATGACCGATGAAAATCGTTGATAAGATAACACCTAGTGGATTACTGTTAGCTAATAAAGCTACTGGAATACCATTAAAACCTGCTGGTAAAATGATGTTTTCAATCGCGTAAGCATTACCTAAATTTCTTGTGCTTGGTGCAAGAATAAAGAGTGCTCCACCAAGACCAGCGATCATACCTGAGATTGCCATGGAAAGAATTAAAGCTCTCTTTTCATTAACACCAGAGTACTTAGCAGCATCTCTATTCATACCAACACTTTTAAGTTCTCTACCAAAAACTGTCTTATTTAATACTAAGAATAAGATAATCGCTGCAGCTATAGCAATTAAAAATGATATGTCTAATCCCGAGTTAGGAAAGATTGCATTAAACGGACCATAAGGTGTTCTTGCAGCCTGATCGACAACAAGAGTACGATTGGTTGTCCCATTAACAACGCGTGTTCTTAAGAAATCAGCATTGAGTAAACCATTCACTAAATACATACCAATGTAGTTAAACATAATCGATGTGATAACTTCATGGACATTAAAGAATGCTTTAAAGATACCTGGAATAGCACCCCAAATAAAACCTGCAGCCATACCAGCGAGTACAGCGATGATCCATTGGAATCCACCAAGTGAATCACCTAAGATACCAACCATACTAGCTGCAAATAAACCAACAGTATACTGTCCACTTGCTCCAATATTGAATAAACCTGTTTTAAAAGCAAATGCAACAGCAAGACCTGTAAAAATTAGTGGTGTAATACGATATAATAACTGTCCAAGACCTATCCATGCACCACGTGGGTGATTCATGAATCCCTTTATTAAGCGGAAAATCCCTTCGCCTGATTCACTGGGATTAACAAGAACAATCAAGATAATACCGATGAGTAAACCGACACCAATCGCAAACAGCGAACCCATTAATGTATGGAATCCATCTGTTTCTTTGTACTTAAGCCACATGCGACTTAATTTAGCTTTTAATTCACTCATGGGCTTGTTCCTCCTTAACTTCTTCAATCATGGGTTCTGATAAACGATCAGGGTATACAATATCTTTTTTAACACCAGCCATGTAAAGACCCAATTCTTCGACTGTGATGTCATTAGCCATCACATTTTTTACGATTTGACCTTCATACATGACTAAAATACGATCACTGACACTCATAACTTCATCAAGTTCGAATGAGATCATGAGAACAGCTTTACCTTTGTCGCGTGCATCAATGATTTGACGATGAGCAAATTCAACTGCTCCAACATCAAGTCCTCGAACAGTTTGAATCGATAATAAGACATCAGAATCTTTATCGAGTTCTCTAGCAATAATCGCTTTTTGTTGGTTTCCTCCTGACATCGATCCAACACGAGTTTTCAGACGTTGACCACTTCTAATATCATAGTGATCAATAAGCTGATCCCCAAGTTCTATAATAGGAGCTTTATTAATGATGCCGTGTTTTTGGAAAGGTTCAATATGGTATTTTTTTAATACGAGATTATTCGCTAAATTATCCTGGAGAATCAATCCGTGTTTGTGGCGATCTTCAGGAATATGAGCTAAACCATGATCATTTCGATAACGAATAGACTTATAAGTTATATCTTCTCCTGAAAGGAAAATTTCACCTGATGTTGCCTTAATTAAACCTGATAACACAAGCCCTAATTCACTTTGACCGTTGCCATCAACACCAGCGATACAAACAATTTCACCTTTACGGACTTGGAAAGAAACGTGGTCAACAACGTGTTTCTTTGTACGATCAGATAAGACAGTCAAATCATTGACTTCAAGTGCGACGTCACCAAGTTGCATGGGTTTTTTATCAATCGTAAAGACAACATCACGTCCCACCATCATGCGTGATAATTCTTCTTTGGTAGTATCTTTAACATCAACCGTACCAATCACCTTACCACGACGTAATACGGTAACTCTGTCACATACTTCCATAATTTCATCAAGTTTATGTGTAATGAAAATGATCGACTTGCCTTCATTGACAAGGTTCTTCATAGTGATCATTAACTGATTGATTTCTTGTGGAGTTAAAACTGCTGTTGGTTCATCAAAAATTAAAATATCATTATGGCGATATAACATCTTTAAGATTTCTGTACGTTGTTGCATCCCCACACTGACGTCTTGAATTTTTGCATCAACATCAACCAAAAGTTCGTATTGCTTACATAATTCTAGAATTTGTTCTTTGGCTTCTTTTCTCTTTATAAAACCATACTTTGTGGGTTCAGCACCCATGATAATATTGTCTAGAATCGTGAATACTTCAACGAGTTTAAAATGTTGATGGACCATCCCAATTCCTTGCTCATTCGCATCATTGGGGTTTAATATTTGAATGGGTTCTCCATTCTTTAAAATGACACCTTTTTCTGGTATGTACATACCGAAAAGGATGCTCATTAGTGTTGATTTTCCAGCGCCATTTTCACCTAGTAAAGCATGAATTTCACCTTTACGTAGCGTAAAATTGACATCGTCATTAGCAACAATTCCTGGAAAGATCTTTGTTATATGTTGCATTTCTATAACATTGTGCATCAAAAAAACCTCATTTCTATGCGTTTATGAGTTGTTGAATAATTTTGAAAAAAAAGGGGGATAAGCATATCTCGATGTCCTATCCCCACAACTTTTTTTAAATGACTTAAATTAGTTACCGAAAGAAATAACTTCTACTTTAACGATAGCTGTTTCAAATTGCTTAGCAGCATTACCGTCATCGCCAAATGCACCGATAACATTACTTACTGTGTAAGTACCATCAACTAATTTACCTAATAAAGTGTTGTAATCAGCTGTTGAGAATGTTGCAAATCTTGAAGTTGCCATTGGAAGTTGAACGCCTTCTCTTGAAGCATCAAGAGTAACTGATTGACCACCGAAATCTTCATCCCAATTACCTGTTTCAAATAAAGCTTCTAAAGCTTGTTCAACAGAACCTGCTAAATTCTTCATAGCAGATGTAATAACTGTGTTTGAGTCAGCACTTTGGTCTACGTCAACACCGATAACTTTAGCGCCTGCTGTAGTTGCTGCAGCCATAACTGATTGACCAACTGCACCACCGCATGCAAAGATAACTTCAACACCACCATTGAACATAGTAGCTGCTGCTGCTTGTACTTCTGGAGTTGCCTTGAAGTCGCCAGTGTAAAGATATTGAATGGTAACTGAATCGTTTGCTAAGCCTAGTTCTTCTGCAGCCTTAGCTACACCTTGAACGAAACCATGACCGAAACGTTGAACAGCTGGAACTGCTAATCCACCCATGAAACCTAATTTGCGGTATCCATCTTTAACTGCTGCATAACCTGCTAAGAAACCTGATTGTTCTTCAGCATAGAATACTGAATATACGTTATCTTTGATTGTACCATCTGTAACATTCGCTGGGCTACCATCCAATAAAATGAAGTATACATTTGGATAATCACCTTGAACTGCGTTGATTGCTGGTTCAAATAGATAACCTGGTGTAACAATAATTGTTGCGCCATCAGCGATAGCTTGTTCGATAGCTGCGATATATTGTTCGTCAGTAGCTTCTGATGGTTTTAAATAACCGTATTCAATATCATTAGCTTCTGCGTAAGCCTTGACGCCTTCGTATGCGCCTTGGTTAAATGATTTGTCGGTGATGTCACCTTTATCAGTAATTAAAACGATCTTTTGATCTTCTGGATTAAGTGTCTTTTCGCCACATCCAACAAGAACCACTGCAAAAAGTAAAACAAAAAGCATTACAATGACCTTTTTCATAATTCCTCCTCTATTTTTGGCTATTGTTCTAACACTATCATTGTAACACTTAAAGACCTCTCAGACAAGATTATTTTTCCTTTTTATTTCATAAGTTTTTTACGAAAAGGTTTTCGCATCGCCTTGGAAACACTTCAAATAACGTGATATGTATAATATTTACAAAATGGTAAAAATATTTAATTTCAAATCATTTTTTACTCAAACTATGGCTATCTTGAATAACTTGATATTGATGGCCTAACTTTAGAAGTCTCTCATCATCATATTTTTGTCCAACAAAAACCATCGCTTTAGGAATTCCATCGATAACACCCTCTGGAATACAGATGGATGGATTGCCATAAATTGGTGCAAACCCCATCCAGAAGGGTGACATGACAGCAATCAAATCTTTTTCTTTCATAACGTGTTCAAACAACGATGCTTTTTCTAATAATGCTTTTCTTGTCTCTATGTATTCTGGATCACTCAGATTTCCACTTGTTTCATTAGCTTTGGTTAAGATGCTTTGTCCATAACGTAAACATCTTCTTTCATTCGCCTCGTTAAATGCAATGATATCACTAAGTGATGTCATTTTCGTAGAACCCTTAACATCACTCAAAAATTGATTCATGGCATATTTAAATTCGACAAGTAGCGTTGCATCATTGGATAGTTCTGGATTATCAATCTCAATTGTGACCACTTCATGACCTAATCGTGTTAAGCGTTTGATCGCTTGTTCGATCACGACTAAATTTGCATCTTTATAAGGATGTTCTTTAAATGTAATTAAACCTATTTTAGAAGGTTTTAACATGTCATCAAGATGAGCTGAAAATGACTGCGGTCGAGGTAGATGACATGTGGTTGGATCTTTTTGATCTTCTCCTGCAATTACATCCATTAAGATTGCACAATCTCTGACGTTTAATGCCATCGGACCTGCTGTATCTTGTGTCGAGGAAATGGGAATAATGCCATGTTTACTCACATAACCAAATGATGGTTTAAACGAAACGATTTGTGTTTGATAAGCAGGTGCCATCAGTGAACCATTCGTTTCACTACCAATTGCAATCTCAGTGATACCTAACTTAACAGCAACCGCACTACCTGTTGATGATCCATAAGGATCAATCTTTTCATCAAATGGATGTTTGACTTGTCCATACATCGATCCATATCCTGAAGGCATATCATCATAACTCATAAAATAAGCAAATTCAGATAGATTTGCTTTCCCTAGAATAATAGCCCCCTGATCAATCAAACGTCGCACAACCTCTGCATCATAAGGTGGAATTAAATCATGAAGTGAGAACGCATTAGCTGTTGTCGGTGTGCCATCCTTATATAAGATGTTATCTTTAATCACGATGGGAATACCATGAAGAGGTCCTCGAATTAAACCTTTTTCTCGTTCATCATCGCGTTCTTTTGCTTGAAATAGTGCATGAGGACTAATTACAGCGATGGCATTCTTATCGATCCATTTCTCATGTTGTTGAATAGCTTGTTGAACAAGTTCAACGCTTGTAACTTCTCTATCTTCCAAAGCTTTTCTTAATTCCATGATTGACATAGATTAACACCCTCCATTTATCTTTATTGTATCAAATTAATACCCTATAAAAAACAAAAAAGGGACTAAGAGGATAGCATCCCTTTCTTGCTGCTTATGTTTTAAGCTTTTTGACTCATATACTATGAAGAAACTTATTAACACTTATATGGAGCGAAATCGATGTTGCTAAACGTAGCACTTGTTTCATCTTTATAACCTGTCTTGAAAATAAGGTCATAAGTATGTTGCTTGTTATCAATAGTTAATGTATCGATTGCAGTGTATGCTGTGTCAACGCCATCAATTTTTGGACCAGCATTTAAGCCAGTAAGACCAGCTTTACCATCAATAACGTTCTTAGCGATTGCTATTGAGTCTTTGACCAATTCAAAGTGTTTTTGAATCTTGAATCGTCTCAATAATGTATCCAGCTTTAAATAGAGTTTAGCGATAAAACTAAACAAAAAAAGGGATGCGAAGTTATGAAAGACTCACGATTTGCACTGAACAAATCATTATAAAACTAAGAGAGATGGAGATCTATCTCTCAAAAGGAATGCATGTATCATTTGATTTATCCAACAAAAAAGCCGGAGATTTTCCGGCTTTATTATTTGCAATCACCAAACCATAATGACATTTCTTGTTTGGCATTCTCAATGGAATCTGATGCATGAATGAGATTTCTTAAAGTTCTTTTCTCTTTCATAGCAACCTCTAGTGAGTCAGCTTGATACCTACCTCGAATACTTGATGGATCCGCCTTTATGGGATCAGTGACTCCAACAAGTGTTCTCACTTCTTCGATTAAATTAGGAGTATCTTTCGTGATTTCTAGTGCGATGACTTTGTGATTGACAAAGGTATCTAGAATGGCTTTCTCAAAATAGGGTTGATTAACCTTTTGAATAACTTCTTCATAATGTTTTAAAATGAGATCACGGTCAACAATCACCTCTTTCTTTCGAATGATGTGATAACCTTGATCCATAAAAATCGCAATGATATCGTCTGCTAAATGCCTTGCTAACGCATCCGGTTTAAGCATGATAAATGTTGTTGGTTTCATATAGTTCTCCTCTCTAACACATCTATTATAACGGATGTTATCTTTTTTATAAAGCACTTCGATGTTTTGATTTAT
>CAZETB010000039.1:0-17318 GCA_964514865.1 uncultured Mariniplasma sp.
AGTGTAGGCCTTCAATGCCTTCGCCAGTGTATTCATCAACATAGCTCATATCATTAATACCAATGAGTTCACCGTAACTATTGACAAGTGCGCCACCTGAATTACCTGGGTTGATCGCTGCTGTATGTTGAACCATGATGGTATCCATACCATCGTTATCCCACATCGGACGATCAACAGCTGAAATGACACCCATAGAGATCGTTTCAGGAAGATCAAGAGGTGATCCAATCGCATAGACGAATTGTCCGGCTTTTAAATCGTTTTTATCTGCAAGATCAATAAGTCTTAAATCATCGTTTAATGTAAAAGATAAGATGGCTAAATCATGTAAAACTGAAGTGCCATTAATGGTGACAGATCCACGTGGTATGGTAATGTCACCATGATCTGAGAAAATGGTCACTGTGACGTTATTTTGTGTATAACCATGAACGACATGGTCATTAGTTACTAAATAGTAAGTATTTCCTTCACGCTTGTATAAAACACCTGATCCACCACCATCGATTTGACCAGATGAATAAGTTTCTACCATGACAACGCTTTGTGAAACTTCTTCTAACATGGTTGTAATCTGTTCTTCAAAGGACTTCACCACATCAATTTCAGCTAAAACAGATGCGATAATCGCTTGTTCATCAATGAAATCACCTGATGATAGTAGGTTATTCACAATACCTTCTAATGTGACGGTATCAGCTAACACTAAGTTTTCATCTTCTAGCACATCATTGATGATCGCGATAATATCATCTCGTGTGAGTGATGCTGACTCATCAATCCATTTGGCATAAAGGGTCAATGACTCATTTACGCCTGTTTGAAAACTCATCGGATAATATAAATCTTCATCAATGTACCAACCACCAAAGATGAATCCATCCTTGGTTGGAACTTGATCAGGTATAAATGGTTTAAAAGCATCGACAGTAATAGATGTTAATGGACTTCCACCATTTGATTGATATGTCACTGTATAAGGTCCATCATTGGAAGTTATTCCACAAGATCCTAAAATAACTAAAAGTGTAAAAAGCATTAATAAAATGTTTATTTTTTTCATGTTAACCTCGTTGTGTATGTTCATTCATGATATAGGCACATCCAAAAGCACCTTCACCGATTTGAGCACCTAGGACACAGCCTAATTGATGCATCGTTATTGACTTCGGTTTAAGTCTTTGTTTGATTAAGTCATAACCTACTTGCGCGATATTTTCTGATACGCTATGTGTGATGACCAGTGATGTGATGTCATGATGTTTGGTCTGTTTTTCAATCAATTTGACAAATGTGACTAATTTCTTCTCAAATTTGCCAAAGGGATGTTTATAGAGTTCTATGCGATCATTAATCATTTTGATGATCGGTTTAGATTTAAAAAGTGTTGCTAAACGTGATTTAAATGAACGCATGCGGTAGTTTTTTTTAAGCAATTCTAAATCAGACACCATATAGATTAAGTGAATGCGTGGTACGAGTTCATCCAAGGTTTTTTTAATGGTTTCAGCGGACTTTCCTTCATTTCTTAACTCGACTGCTTTTTGGATTAATAGTCCTAATCCTGCTGAAATACCTTTTGAATCGACGACATAGACCTGTTTGGTTTCAAGTTCTTGACGTGCGATGAGTGCTGATTGAATCGTTGATGACAAATTCGATCCAATACCGATATAAACGATATCATAACCACGTTTAATATATTTATTAAAAGCGTTGTGAAAGTCACCGGAACGAAGACCGGTGGATCTCGCTACTTCTTTCGTTTCCCTGACGCGCTTATAAAGTTCTTCGGGTGTTATATCAATGCCATCTTTATAGACATCATCTTCGAATCTCACAAATAAAGGAATGCTTGATACATCTTCTTTAATGAGGAATTCAGGACTCAAATCTGCTGTTGAATCCGTTAAGATTATGACTTTATTCAACCATCATCACCTGATTTCTGATCTCTTCTTCAATAAGATCTAAATTTTCTTTGGTTACGCTTGAATATGCGTAAAATGATATCGGATGTTTGAGTGCTTTTTTAATGGTTTGTTCCTGCTTGAACTGATGTGTCTTGGGGACTTTATCTTTTTTGGTTGCTACAATCATCACATTCACCTGATGTTCCACTAAAAACTGATAGGTGAAAAGATCATCTTCCGTAGGACCCACTTTGAAATCGACGAGCATTAACACCATTTTGAGATGCTTACTATCTTTTAAGAAGTTTTGAATCATCTGGATAAATTGATCTTGCAAAGATTTTGAACGTCTTGCATACCCATACCCTGGAGCATCCACCAAATAGAAGGATTGATCCAGTAGGTAAAAATTAAGCGTAATGGTTTTACCAGGTGTGTTTGACACGCGTGCTAAATTCTTACGATTGGTTAAGGCATTGATGAAGGAACTTTTACCGACATTAGATCTTCCTAAAAGAAGGATTTGCGGGTAAGCTTCGGGTTCATCTTTGATATTGGTTAAGCTTTTAATATAGACTGCTTGTTTAATCATAATTTCATTCCTTTTTCTTTGGTGAAAAAAAGTAGCCCGAAGACTACTTTTAATTATAAACTATTTAAGCGCAATTTGGAAGACATCATTCACGTTTTCAACAGGGATGATCGTGAGAGCATCTTTGACTTCTTGTGGAATATCATCGACATCCTTCAAATTATCCTTTGGAATAATGATGGTCTTTAGACCAGAACGATGCGCTGCAATACTCTTTTCTTTCAAGCCACCAATCGGTAGTACATAACCACGGAGTGTGATTTCACCTGTCATACCCACTTCTTTTTTAATGAGTCGTTGAGTTGCTGCTGAATAAATCGCAGTTGCCATCGTAATACCAGCAGATGGACCATCCTTAGGAATGGCTCCTTCAGGAACGTGAACATGGAAGTCGTTGTTATTGAATAAATCTTCATCGATGTTATATTGTTTAGCCTTTGATTTTACAAATGATAAGGCCGTCATCGCAGATTCTTTCATTACATCGCCTAATTTACCCGTTAGAACGAGTTTACCCGTTCCTTTATAATAAGTGACTTCAACAGGTAATGTATCGCCTCCAAAGGCTGTATACGCTAAACCGGTTGCAACCCCAACTTGATCTTGAACATCAGAGTTATTATGGGTGAACTTTTGTTTACCGATAAATGATTCGATGTTATCAACAGTGATAGAAACATGTTCTTCCTTGTTCATTAAAATATTTTTAATGGATTTACGAATCAGTGAACCAATATATCTGTTTAATTCACGAACACCAGCTTCTCTTGTGTAGTGACGAATGATGTAATAGATCGCATCATCATCAATTGAGAACTCCTTAGAGGTAATACCGTGAGCTTTAAGTTGCTTGGGCACTAAATGCTTTTGAGCAATTTTATGCTTTTCTTGTTCGGTATAACTTGAGAGTTCAACGATTTCCATACGGTCACGAAGTGGCGCGGGAACATTTTCAAGATAGTTAGCTGTTGTGATAAATAAAACTTGTGATAAATCATAAGGTTCTTCTAAATAGTGATCAGAGAACTTAGCGTTTTGTTCAGGATCTAACACTTCTAACATTGCTGATGCTGGATCACCTTTGTAATCGGAAGCCATCTTATCGATTTCATCGAGTAGGAAGACAGGGTTGACTGTACCCGCATCTCGCATACCCTTGACAATACGTCCAGGAAGTGCACCGATATAGGTTCTTCTATGACCTCTAATCTCTGATTCGTCTCTCACACCACCTAAGGATTGTTTAACGAACTTTCTACCTAACGCTTCAGCAATCGAAATTGCTAAACTTGTCTTGCCGACCCCGGGAGGCCCTGCGAAACATAGAATCGTCTGTGGATTACGTTTTGTCATAATCTTAACGGCTAGGTATTCGATAATTCTTTCTTTAACAACTTCTAGACCATAATGTTGCTCATCAAGTTTTTCCATTACTTTCTTTAAGTCATAATTATCTTTAGAAGCTTTTTTCCATGGGAGATCGACTAGTAAATCAAGATAGTTTTTAATGATTTGAGATTCAGCCATCGAAGATGGTGTTGACTGATATTTATTTAACTCAGCCAAAGCCTTTTCTTCGATGTTTTTAGGCATCTTAGCAGCTAAAATCTTCTTTCTAAACTCATCGATTTCTTCTTCTTTCTTCGCTTTATCGCCTAATTCATTTTGAATGGCTCTCATCTTTTCACGAAGATAGTATTCCTTTTGGTTTTCATCAATGGATTTCTTGATTTCATCATTAATCTTTTGTTCAAGATCAACGATCATCTTTTGTTTATTGATGTCTTCAAGGAGCATGCGTAAACGATTGTTTAAATTGTTTTCTTCAACATATTTATATTTTTGTTGATCCGTTGTCTTTAGATTAAAGACAATCATATCACAAATTTTTTCGGTTGATAAGCCTTGTTGTACCTTTTCTAAAACCTGATTGTTTGGAATCAAGATGGTTTGTGCATGATTAGCCACTTCTTGAACAATCATTTTGATTAAGGTTACCTCTTCATCAACATTGCCAGCAACCGTTTCATGTTCTTGATATTCAACAACAAAATAAGGGTCGGTTAAAAAGTATTCTTTGATCTTAATACGTGAGATCACTTGTAATTTAACCTTATAGGCATCATTGGGTAACTTGATCTTCATTTGAACTTTCACTAAAGCACCATACGCTTCGATATCATCGACGGTAGGTTCTTCAATGAGTGGGTTTTTTTGAATGAGGACTAGTGCATAGGATCCGAAGTTCTTTTCCGCTTCTTCTAATGCCTTAAGGGAGACCTTGCGTCCGACTTCAATACGAAAATCATTATTCGGAATAGGTACAGTGCCTCTGACAACAATCGCGGGTAAGCTTTTTGACAATTCCATGTGGTTTCACATCCTTTTTGTAATTTCACTTTTGATTATAGCATAATTTTATGAATTTGCAATCGATTAGCATGAGTGCCAATTCATTATGTGAAAGAAAGGGACGAAACGTCCCTTGAAGTTACTTTCTTACAGCTGAATCTAAGATAAATTGATATGCTTTGTTAAGAACAACATCATTTTCTAAAGCATTTTCTGGGATGTATTTCTTGATGTCTTCAACTGGCATATTATAGCGTTTTGCAAGTTCGTCATACTTAGCAACTAATTCTTCTTCGGTTGCTTTAAATCCTTCGAGTTTAGCAATTTGTTCTACAACGAGTGTTGTCTTAACGCGCTTTAATGATTCATCTTGGAGTTGTTGTTCGAATTGTTCTTTATTAACACCTGAAAGTGATAAGAACATATCTAATTCTAAGCCGTATTGTTTAGCTTGGTTAACAACGTTTTCTTTTGCTTGTGCAACTTCTTCGTCAACCATTTCTTGTGGAATATCCATCGAAGCATTAGCTAAAACAGTGTTGATCACTTGTTCAGTAATCGTATTTTCAGCTTCTGCCTTCTTCTGATCTTCTAAAGTCTTACGTGTAGCAGCTTTAAGTTCTTCAACTGTTGTTACACCTTCACGGTTTAATGACTTAACAAAATCATCTGTTAATTCTTGAACTTCCTTTGTTTTAACTTCATGAAGTTTAACATTGAAAACAACAGCTTTGCCAGCTAAGTTTTCAGCTTGGTATTTTTCTGGGAAAGTCACGTTTAAGTCTTTAACGTCACCAGGATTCATGCCAACCATTTGTTCTTCAAAACCAGGAATAAATTGGTTAGAACCGATTTCTAATGAATAGTTTTCAGCTTTTCCGCCTTCAAATGGTACACCATCTAGGAATCCTTCAAAATCAAAGATTGCTGTATCGCCAAACTCTAAAGCACCTTCTTTAGGTTTGAGTTCGCTATTGGTTTGAAGTAAGTTCTTGATATCTGCATTAACTTCAGAATCAGAAACATCAGTCTTGATGGCTTGAACTTCGATACCCTTATATTGACCTAAGGTCACTTCAGGCTTAACAGGAGCAACTAATGCAACCTGGAAGGTTTCACCACGTTTGATGTTTTCCCATTCAACTTCAACTTTAGGTTGACCCACGATTTCATAATCTGGATGATTTTGTGCTTCATGCATCTTATGGTGTAATACGTGATTTAATGCATCTTCATATAATGGTTCAACACCAAATTTTGTCTCATAAATGTTTCTTGGGACATGTCCCTTACGAAACCCCTTGACTTCGATATCCTTTTGAACGTGTTCAAAGGCATGATCAAGTCCATGTTCAAACTCGTGTGGTGTGACATCAAAGGTGTATTTCACACGATTTGTGCTTACTTTTTCTACTAACATGTAACATTCTCCTAATTCATATTTTAAGCTATACTTTATATTTATAGACCTTTTTCATTATAACACAAATTATAAGAAGATAAAGTAATTTAGATTAACATTGAAGTTTTTGTGAAATTGCGTTAAAATGAGTTTAAATGAAAGAAGGTTAATCGTTATGATCACGCTAAAAGAAGTTAAAACAAAAAAGGAAGCACGTCTTTTCACTGAATTTCCGAATAAAATGTATAGAAAGAACCCATACTTTGTACCTGCATTATCCATGGATGAAATCAATGTGTTTGACCCCAAGAAAAATCCAGTCTTTGAATACTGTGAAGCGATTCGTTACTTAGCATATCGTGATGGCAAGATTGTTGGTCGTATCGCAGGTATTATTAATCACCAATGGAATAAAGCGTATAACATCAAAAAAGCTCGTTTTACACGTCTTGACATGATTGATGATTTAGAAGTAACAAAGGCTTTAATTGATCAAATCACCAAGTGGTCACTTGAAAAAGGTATGGATACCTTAATTGGGCCTATCGGCTTTACCGATTTAGACCGTCAAGGTATGCTTGTCGAAGGTTTTGATCAATTAAACATGTTTATCACAATCTATAATGCACCTTACTATATGGATCATATGGATAAACTCGGATTTGTCAAAGATGTTGACTGGACAGAAAAACAAATTAAATGGCCAACAGAAGTTTCTGAGAAGATCAAACGTGGTGCAGAAATTGCTAGAAAACGTTATGGTTATGAACTGATTAAGTGTAAGTCTAAAAAAGAAATCTTTAAATATATCTATGAAGCGTTTGATATGTATAATGTTGCGTTTAATGAACTTTATGGATTTTACCCCATCACACGTAAGGTTATGGATTACTATATCAAACAAATGATTATGATCGTATCCTTGGAATACTTATGGTTTGTCTTAGATAAAGAAAAGAATTTGGTTGGTTTCACCATCATTATGCCAAGCCTAGCTGCTCCCAATAAGAAATCCAATGGTAAATTATTCCCATTTGGTGCGTTTAGACTCTTAAGAGCTTTAAAGAAACACGATGTCATTGACCTATATTTCATAGCAATCGACCCTAAACATCAAGGTAGAGGTATTATTGCACTCATGTTTGAAGATGGCATCAAGACAGGTATTGCTCATGGTGTGAGATTTGCAGAAACTGGACCTGAATTAGAGCTGAATGCGAACATTCAAAACCAGTGGAAAGACTTTGAGTATGTACCTCACAAGCGTAGACGTTGTTATACAAAACCTATAGCATAATAAAAAAGGCGAAAATTTCGCCTTTTCTTATGTCCAAGATACGATGAGTGACATATGACCATCTAAATTGATGTCATAAACTTCACCCGTGATGATCAAATGATCACCTTTCTTTAAATACTCACCATTTAAACTACCTTCACCATCAATGACAGATAAGAGTTTGAAGTGATTTGACTTCAGTGTCATCGGTCCTTTGATGTCCCACTTTTCAACTGTGAAAAACTCATTGGAGATATATCGTGTAATCGTTGAATCTTTATAATTCAATACTTTAGGAACAGGTGTTTGATCGACATGAGGAACTGTTGTAACATCTAGTGCTTTCTTTAAATGAAGCTCACGATGGTTTCCATGATCATCTTTTCTGTCATAATCATAGATACGATAGGTCGTATCAGATGATTGTTGAGTTTCTAAGATTAAAATACCTTTATTGATCGCGTGTATCGTTCCTGATGGTACATAGATGAAATCACCAGGTTTAACAGCCTTTTTCATTAAAAGATGATCAAACTCATGATTGTTCAACATGTTTTTAAGATCTTCTTTGGTTTTTGCATGATGACCATAAATGATTTCAGCACCAGGTGCTGCATCTAAGATTACCCAGCATTCTGTTTTGCCTAAATCTCTTTCATGTAGCATCGCATAATCATCAGATGGATGAACTTGGACAGATAAATCGTCATTAGCATCTAAAATCTTCGTGAGTAAAGGAAAACGTGGTGATGCTAAATGATTGAAGAGTTCACGTTCATTTTCATAGACTTCACGTAGTGTTTTACCTTTAAAACGTCCATTTTTAATGATTGATGACCCATTGGGATGAGCAGAGATTGCCCAACATTCGCCTGTTTTTTCGTAAGGGAGATCATAGCCAAAAGCTGTATGTAATTTTTGTCCTCCCCAAATGCGCTCTTTGAATACGGGTTCTAAAAATAGGATATCCATGTTTATACACCTCACGTTTATTATACTTTATCACATCAAAATGGCAATCCCTTCAAAAGATTTCACATGAAAAACGACAAAGTGAAGAGGTCCTCTGTCGTTTTTCTTTCAATCTAAAAATGTTTGTAGTAAGTCAGTAATAACTTCATAACCTAATGGACTCACATGAAGTCCTTCTAACGTATAAATCTCTTTGAAACGGTTACTTTCATCTTTTAGATGAGAAGCAATATCCACAAAAGTTATATGCTTTAACGATTTTAACATTTCATTTAATTCATCAATGTCATGATTACTTCTCGGAAGCACTGTTGTTTTATCGATGGTCTCATTGACAGGATATACAGATTGTACGATTATATGACATGTAGGAAGTTTTTCATTTATAGATTCAATAATTTTAGTGATTCTCTCACATATGTCTTCTGTCGATGATTTAAGTAAAGCGAAATCGTTAGTACCTATAAGCATAACAACTGTTTTTGGTTTTAATTCAAAGACAGAAACATCTAAACGCTTTAATACACCTTCTGTCGTATCGCCACCGATTCCTCTGTTATAAACCAAATGTTTGGGGAAGGCTTCATAAACATTGTAATCCTGCGTTATTGAATCGCCTAAAAAGACAATGCCACCTAAAGGAACATGCTTATTTTGATTTTTAAATGAATTTACTTTTGTTTGATATCCAAATTTTGCAATGAGTTGAAAAAACTCAGAAGCACCTACTTTTTTTCCTTTCAAAAAACACACATAACTTATGATGGGGATAGCTATGATAAGTATCGCAATAATATATTCCATTATCTAACGTGTGCCTTAATCATGATACATTCATCATCTAAACAGCGAACACGATAAGTTGAAATAGTCGCTGGAATGATAAATGTTTCAGCAAAATGAACTTCATACGGATCAAAACTGTCATCAACAGATTCAATTAATGCTTTTTGACCAGAAACAAGATTAGCCATGTTGACAGAACCCATCGTATCAACATCAACATAATCTTTAAATGTATAACGTCTTGTTTCTAAAAATTCACGCTCATGAAGTCCAGTCTTTTCTTCATGTTCGCTAATTTTTTCAATAACATTTACAAGTTCTCTTTGAACATAATCCGTATCACGATCAAATTGTAAATTTGCAAATCCATGTTCTAAATGAACTGGTCTTGGTAATCCATCTAAACCTAAACGCTCCCAGTCCCATAATTTAAAAGTAAATATATATACACATGCACTTATTTCTAAAACCATAGTGTTTTTGCCTGAACAATGAATAGTTCCAGCAGGTATTAGAAAATGATCATGTTTTTTAGCAGGAAATTTATTGATATACTTCTCTGCATCAAAGACAATTTCACCAGTTTCTGAGCGTTTCAAATCATGTTTAAAGTTTTCTTTGTCAACCTGATTTTTAAAGCCTAAGTAGACACAACCATCTTCTTCAGCATCTAGAATATAGTAAGATTCATCTTGAGTATACGACATACCAAATTGATCTTGGATATATTCAGTTAATGGGTGAACTTGAAGGGATAAATTTCCTCCACCCATTGTATCGAGAAGATCGAATCGAATTGGGAAGTTTTTCCCGAATCTTCCATGAACACGATCACCCATGAATGATCGAGGTCTAAACTGTACGATGTCCTGTCCTGGAAACTCCAACATAACCGATCCAAAAGAAGCAATCACGCTGTTTTCTTCAGGTACACCATCAAAACTCCATGCATAATTTTTTTCATTTGGATTTAAATGCATGACTTCTTTCATCCATTGACCACCCCAAACACCGGGATCAAAATAAGGCACCATACGAAAAGGTCTTTGAATGATCTTGTTTAGGAATAGTTCATAATTTGCTTTCGTCAGCATTTTAGGTTGATCAATATCATTATAATCAATAATATAATCTACAACTGGATATAGTTCATCCTTAATTCGATCAGCAACACGCCATTCTATAAAATATCCTCTTTTGTATTTACGAAGAACATCTTCATCCTTGTTCTCTTTCATAAAATTAGGTAAACCCTTACGATAACGCAGTTGAATTTCCCAACGTGTTAAACTGACATGAATTTTAACATCACTTTGAATTAAGCTTGCACCGAAGCCATAGATAATAACAAGTCCTTTTTGCTTATTAACTTCTTCTTGCACTGATTGAATACGTTCAAAACTATAAAAATCACTGATTACATGATGTGAAAATAAGCCAAAAACACGATCATCTGTTAAATTTCTTTCTAACATGTGATCGATTTCTTCTTCTGATTTAGCACATGTTTCAATGTTAATAATGAGATCAGCACCTAGATGATCAATAATATCTCTTTTTAAACGGATTAAATCAATCCCTGGATATGTTTCAAACACCATGACTTTTTGTTTCAGCTTTTGTAGTTCTAGACAGATGTCATGTAGATTACCGAAAACCCCAGAACTCGTTTCTGAAATGGGAATCACTGGTTTTTTGTCATACTCAGATTTAAAATTTAAGTACTTCATCTTCTTCATTCCCTTCTTCAATTACCCCTAAATTTATTTTGTAGGGATGAAATACTTTTTGTAAATGATAACTAACTAAAACGCCATACAATCCAACAGCAAAAAGTAATAAACTGCTATGAATGAATATGAGTAAAATTAATAACGCTAAGCTCCCTAAAAGTTTTATATTCGTCCACATATTCACATTGGATATCAATAAAACATTTTTGATCAATTGACCGAGATGTTTCGATTTAAAAACTGCAATGGTAGGAAAAATATAAATCATCATGATAACCCATTCATACGATGCAAATATCGCCATAATCATTAAAACATCTTGATTTTCATTAATCGCGTAATGATACATCATGTAAATTGGAGCACCTAGTAAAACTAAGATGAACCACACCAATGTACTTTCTTTAAAATTATCTTTAAAACTTGAAACGAATAACTTGAATACATTGGTGGGTTCTTTAGTTTTTAGAATTTGAAATGCAACACGAAACATAGCTGACGTTGATGCACCAAATGTAATGAGTAAACCGAAAAAGCTCGCCAAAAGCCAGAGAAAATTGAGATAAACAATATCTGTGAATTTTTTGAAGAGCTCTTTCATCATATTTATTTCTTGAGTTTCTTAAATGCGAAGAATCCGCCAACTCCAACTGCTGCCACACCTAAAATAACGATGATAAGTAGTGTGATATTAAAGAATGAACCTGTGACTTCAAAATTTTCTGATTCAACGAAAATAACTTTGCCAGTGAAATCACCATCAGCTGCTGTTGCATCATAATGACGTAGTTCTTCAACTTTATTTTCATTGATGGTTACGGAATAGTTTGCTAAAACAGAAATGTCTGCTTTACCAACAAATCCAGCAAGGTCAGCTTCATTATAAATTGAATTAAAAATGCCATCAATAGCCCAGTCAAGCATTGCATCAACGATTGCTTTTGATTCAGTAAATGTTAATGTTTTATTAAAACCACCACTTACTTCTAATTGTGGAAGTTCATCTGCATCAAAATCATCCCAGCTTAAATTTGGTGATAAATTGACAAGTTGTTCAGCTTTATCAAGGAAATCATCAAAATCATCAAAATCAAAACTCATGGTGAAAATACGATGATATCCATCAATTTCTGCTTCATGAACAGTGATGAAATCTGGTGCATTTTCTTGTAACCATGTTTGAATGGCAATCACACCACCATCGATGTGCTTATCATTTAAGACTGCACCTTTTCCTTCAGTTCCTTCGGGATCATCAGGGTTTGTGATAGGTGTTGTGGATAATGTATCATCCATAACATCTAGGATGATATAACGTGTACCGGAACCATCAGCGTTAAATGTTGTGTTCACAGTAATTTCTCCTGGCCAGCACGCATTTAATGCAAATGCGAATGCAAGGAGTACAACTAAAACAAATAATTTCTTCATTCTTATTTCTCCCTTTTTATTTTTTTATGCTTCTTCGCCTAAATAAACGACATATTTATTAAGACGTAATGCAACCATAGTGAAGATCAGCACGATGACAAGTAATATCCATGCCATGGCTGATGCCATTCCCATTGCCTGATCGGCAATCATTTTGTCAAACATGTAATACGCGTAATAATAAGTGGAACGTGATGGACCACCAGATGTCATAATATATGCAATCGTGAAAACTTGGAAACCACCAATTAAACCCATGATGAAGTTAAAGAATATTGAAGGTGTCATCAAGGGTAGTGTGATATAGATTGTCTTCTTTATCCAATTAGCCCCATCCATTTCAGCAGATTCATAGAGTGAGTATGGGATATCTTGCATCTGTGCTAAATAAATGACCATCGATCCACCTGCAGACCACAAACCCATGATAATTAAAGTAATTTTTGATGTTTCTACAGCTTGATGCCATCTTAGAGGTTCCATGTTAAAAAGCTTATAAATTGGATTTAAAATTTCATTGATTATCCCAAAACTAGGTTGAAACAACCATAACCAAAGTAAAGCCATCGCAACAATACTGACGACATTCGGTAAATAGAAAAGTGTACGATAAATACTCATGCCTTTAATCTTGTTGTTAAGTAGCAAAGCTAGACAGACACCAACTATAATACCTAGTGGAATCGCAATGATGACATGATAGAATGTATTGCCTAATGATTTCCAAAAGAGTGCATCATTGGTGAATAAAATTCGGTAGTTAGCTAAACCTATAAATTTAGGTGCAGATATCATATCATAATTTGTAAAACTTATATAAAAAGACGCTAAAATGGGGAATGCACCTAAGACAATCAATCCTAAAAGCCATGGGGATGCAAATAAATACCCTATGAGATTTTCTTGTTTTTTTAGCTTTTTAATAGAGATTGTTTTTGTCATGATAGCCCTCTTTTATTAATTAGTATCATCGTAATTCTGTTTCTTTTGTAAATAGTTGGCTCTTGCTGCTGCCAGTGCTTGTTCAGCAGTCATCGTTCCAGATAAAGCTTCTTGATAATAAGGTTGCCAGTCATTGCCATGCCAAGATGGTGCATAAGGTATATAAACTTTGTCAACCGCATAATCAACTTCAGCTAATAGTTTTTCTAAAATTTCATTTCCAGCAACATATTCTTCCATTGCTGTGATATGACTCATAATCCAACCATTAACTTCGGCTAGTCTCTTTTGAATATCCTTGCTTAACAAGTATTTGTAGAATTCAAAAGCACCATCTCTTTGTACTGTTTCATCTTTTCCATTGTCATACATTTCAATGGAAAATCCACTTCCCCAATTGACTCGTGTGCCACCTTCTGGAATAGGAATAGGTGCAACACCATAATTAAAGGTTGCTCCAGCATCTTTGATGATTTGGTATAAACCGTCAACTTCAACAATCATAGCTACCCTTTGTGATGCAAATGGATTAGTTCCAAGCAAATTATTAGCTTCACCAAATGCTGTAAGTTGATTTCTTGTATATTCACTATTGAAATTGATGATCCAATTTAATACATCGATATGTGCTTGAGTGTTTAATGTAGGTAGTTTATTATCATCAAAGAAATCTAGTCCTTTTTGCCATAACCATCCATGATAAGTTGCATTACCATACGTTGGATCAAATCCTAATCTTGTTAACTCGTTACCATCAAGAGTGTCGAACTTTTTTGCTATTGTTTTCAACTCTTCCCAAGTAGTGGGAACATCTGCTTCAGTTAATCCTTCTTCAGTAAACATGTCCAAATTGTAATAAAGGACACGTGTAGTTGCAGAAAATGGCATCGCATATAAATCACCTTGATATGTTGCAAAATCAAGCTGACTTTGTCTAAACTCGGATAAATCTATGTTGTTATCGGAAGTATCCGCTTCAATCAATTCACTGATGTTATATAGCGCACCGCTAACTGCTCGTGCTTCCACATCATCAATGGTTGATAATCCAATGTCTGGTGCTGTTCTTGATGCGATTGCAACATTGATCTTATCCCAATAATCCCAAAATGAGAAACCAGTTCCTCTTACAAAATACTCATCTTGACTCTCATTAAAATCTGTGATGATACTTTTCATCCCAGAAAATGATGTTGAACCAACGGGTGACATATGCCAAAAATCAATGACGATTTTATCGCCTGTATCTTCACCACCACATGAAGCTAAGATGAATCCTGTGATGATAATCATCACAATTAAACATGCTTTTTTCATAATTTCCTCCCTATCCTTTAATACCTGTAAAGGTAATACCTTCAATAAATGATTTTTGAGTGAAGAAGAAAATAATTAAAGAAGGTAACATAATTAAAATTGCTGCTGCCATCATCAAATCGAAACGACCACCGTATTGCATTTGAAATGCACGTAAACCTAGCGCAAGCGTCCAATGATCTGGATTACTTAAGAATATAAGTGGTCCAAAGTAATCATTCCAAGTTCCCATAAAGGTGAAGAGTGCCACGGTGATAATTGCAGGTTTACAAAGAGGCAACATGATTGACCAAAAGATTTGAAAATGGTTCGCACCATCAATAATTGCACTTTCAGATAATTCTTTTGGAATTCCTTTAAAAAACTGTCTTAGCAAGAAAATGTAAAATGCAGAACCACCACCAAAAAATGCAGGAACTATTAATGGTAATCTTGTACCTAGCCATCCAATCTTTGCATACATGATGTAGGTAGGAATTAGAATGACTTGAATGGGAATCATCATGATTGATAGCATAACGATAAACCACTTATCTCTGCCCCTCCAATTGAGCTTAGCAAAAGCATAAGCTGCAGTTGTTGCAGAGAATAGTGTACCTAACATTACAAGTCCTACAATCAGTAAACTGTTCTTCAGATACATCAAGAAAGGAATTGCTTGAACTGCTGTGACAAAGTTCGACCACTGAGGATCTTTTGGAAAGAATTGCTCAGTTCCCATTAAGAGTTCAGCAGGAGTTTTTAGAGCAGTGAATAACATCCATAAGAATGGAAACATAAATCCAAAACTCAAAATGATTAATACGATGTGTAATAAAATCTTTTTGATTAAGTCTTTTTGTTTTTTATTCAACCAGGACTTTCGGATTGAATCAGTCATATGTTTTCATCCCTCCTTACTTTGTTGTATCGATTAAGCGTATGAAGCGTGGTCTATAAATGCGATTTTCAGACATGTTATGCTCAAAATTGTAGGTGTTAGTATTGTATGATACTAAAATGTCTGTTGATTTTGATAAATGTGGATGTGCTTTCGCATTATATGTATAGGTAGTACTCTTAAAGATTTCTTGTTCAGGTGTATGATAAATCTTTTGTGGATCACTAAATGGACCATATGGTGTATCACCGATTGCAAATGCGATATGAGGTGTATTGGTGTCATAAGTGAAAACAGCGAGATATTTATCTTTGTATAAACCATCTAACAAATGAGATACACTCATTTCACAAGAAATGTGTGGTAAAAGTGGTGTTGCTTCACTGATTTCTGTGACCCAAGTTGTTCCATTAAAGTAACGCCAGTCATCAAAAAATTCAAAGTTTTCCTCGAGGACTCTTGCACAAACAAGTTCTCTCATACCTAAAGTTGTTTTATAACCATAAATGTAGATGTAACCATCTGGTTTATTTGCACCTGCTGAAATTGTATTAGCTAAAATTGCACCACCCATTAAGAATTGTGACTCTTTCGTATCAACTAACAGTGGAGCCATTTTCATCGTTGCCTGCTCTGGGTGAATCATGTGATCCTTTAAGGGTGTTTTAAAAAGTGCAACACCTAAAACTCTGAACTGTAAACCTTCGGGTTGTGATAAATCACTGTTGATAATCATAGGCACGAAATATAAATGATCTTTTATAATGACGCCATCTTGAAGCCATATCCATGAATGCTCATCATCTTTTAATAACACAGAATTTGATGATGCAAAGATATCGCGATATTGTTGGTCATGATCATAAAATTTAACAAGACTTAAGCCGTATAAACCTTCATTAAACTCATCATCGTTATAGTTTCCAATAGAATTCGACGTTGGGACTACTAATTTGTAATAACGATATGTCGCATTAACATCAATACGATTAAAATCACCTTTTTGTTTCGCTCTTTCCAAAATCACACCACGAATCATTGTGAAATCTTGATTATCATTTGACCCCAGGATTTTGAATGCTTTTAATCCTCTTTTTGAAAGTAGAGGTGCTTCTTCACTGAAATAGTTGTAGAAGTCGATATGACTGACATAACGTTTTTTATGTAAATCAAAGACAATTTCAAGAGATTTAGGATTATATCCGGATAAATAACCAACATTTTTGGTGTTTCTATCGTAATATGTAAGATTTGTTACAACTGTACCAGCAGCATCGAACTTTGGATCCATTTTATAGAATCCAGAAACGCTACCATCTTCTTGCCAATTTACTTTGAAATCAATATGATTTTTTTCCATGATACCAATTGAATTATTTGGCATCAAATGTGGTTGAAACCTGCGATGTGTCGTTTTATCGCTTGTGCCAACAAACGTATCACCAAACACAAAAAGTGTTTTTTTAAGTTTTTCTTGATCAAATCCATCTTGTCCATCTTGAAGGTTGAACGAGTAGATGCCATCGCCTCCGGACCACTTATCATAAGAAATGAATTTACTTGACATGTCTTCATCAGGTTGCGCAATATATCCTTCACCAACAAAAAGTTTTAACTCTTCTTGTTTGTATGCTTCAATAATGAGTTGATTTTGAAAATTGATAATTTATTTAATTGAATCAACATAAATAAAATAAAATAAATTTGTAATTTTTT
>CAZETB010000040.1:0-16598 GCA_964514865.1 uncultured Mariniplasma sp.
AGAAAAAAGAAAAGGCGATTTAATCGCCCCGAGTGAATTTATTCACTTTTGTTCTGCAAAGCAAGTTACTTGCATTCAACAAGTAAATATCATAAAATAATTTCGAATTCGAAATAATGAAGAGGTGGATGATTATGTCGCGATTAGAACTTGGAATCACAACATTCGCTGAAGTGATGGAAGATCCAGAAACAAAGAAGACAATCAGTTATGATGAACGTATCAGACAGGTTGTTGATGAGATAAAACTAGCAGATGATCTAGGGTTAGATTATTTTGGGATTGGTGAACACCATAGAAAAGATTTTGCTGCATCTGCACCTCATATGATTTTAGCTGCAGCAGCACCAATAACAAAAAAGATCAAACTGGGAAGTGCTGTCACTGTATTATCGAGTGAAGATCCTGTGAGGGTTTACCAAAATTTTGCAACTTTAAATGCTTTATCAAATGGTCGTGCTGAAGTGATGGTAGGAAGAGGGTCATTTATAGAATCGTTTCCTTTATTTGGTTACAGCCTCCATGATTATGATGAACTATTTAGTGAAAAACTTGAGTTGTTGTTAAAGATTAGAAATCATGAAATGGTTGATTTTAAAGGTAAACATCGTGCAGATATCAATCATTTAGGTGTTTACCCAAGAACAAATGATCTGTCGATCAGTGTGGCTGTTGGAGGTACACCTGAATCTGTCATCAGAGCAGGTAAACTAGGATTGCCATTATTTCTTGCTATTATTGGAGGCAGTCCACGCATGTTTAAAGGATTAGTTGATCTTTATAAGAAGACCTATCGTGCATATGGACATGATGAAAAGAAAATGTTTATTTCAGTCCATTCTCATGGATATGTTGCAGAAACCTATGAAGAAGCATTTGAAACCTATTACCCATCGATGGAACAAGCAATGAATGTCATAGGTAGAGAACGTGGATGGTCAAGATATACCAAAGAAACCTATGAAAAGACTAATGGTATGGAAGGAGCTCTCTATGTTGGAGATCCTGAATATGTCGCAAAGAAAATTATCTATTTAAAAGAAATCTTAGGTATTGATCGGTTCACCCTTCATGTTCCAGTGGGATACTTGAGACACGATCTTGTCATGAAGTCGATCGAACTCTTTGCTACTAAAGTCAAACCCATTATAGATAAGGCTATCACATAGTCAATATGAAACACATACCCAACACGTATGTGTTTTTATTTTTTTTAAGAAAATGATGTTTAGTTGTTGACAAGTTTCAAACAAAGGTATATAGTAGAAGTGTAAACAAATGTTTGAAAATAAACAAATGTAGGAGATTGTTATGAACTTAAATGATAATGAAAAGAAAGTTTTAACCATTTTAAGACGAGATCCATACATCAGTCAACAAGCTTTAGCAGATGAAATCAATGTTTCAAGACCAGCGACTGCGAATCTTATTTCAGGTCTTCAACAAAAAGGTTATATCTTAGGTAAACCTTATGTGTTAAGAGAAGAAAATTATATCACCTGCATTGGTGGAGCCAACATGGATGTTACGTTTAGATTAGAAGATGGCATGACATTAGGAACATCCAATCCTGTTAATGCATCACGATCATATGGTGGTGTCATCAGAAATGTTGCTGAAAACCTAGCACGTCTTGAACAAAATGTTTCCCTAATGACACTTGTCGGAGACGATGTGTTCGGTCAAGATATTTTGAATAACTCATCACGACTTATGGAAACATTTGCATCCGAAAAAAGAAGTCATGATTCAACTGGAAGCTATTATGCAGTCATTGATGACAAAGGCGATATGCAAGTTGGTTTTGCAGATATGACAATTAATCATCATATGACACGCTCTTGGATTTTAGAGCATAAAAAGCATTTGCTTATGAGTTCATATATGGTTGCAGATATGAACATCACACTTGAAGCATCCAAAGCACTCATTGCATTTCAGAGAAGTTCAAACATTCCTTTAGCATTTGTTGGCGTATCAGCTCCAAAGATGAAGCATTTACCTGATGATATCCATGGACTTGATGTGTTGATCTGTAATAAAGATGAATCTCAAGCCTACTTTAAAGTTACTGACGATCGTGCAGATATTTTATGTAAAATGTGGCTTGATAAAGGCGTTAAACGCGTCATTGTTACCAGTGGTGTTGATGGGTCATACTATGGTGAACACGGTGTTGTCAAACATCAAAAGGCCATCTTAGTCGACAAGGATCATATTGTTGATGTCACAGGTGCAGGAGATGCGTTTAGTAGCGGTACCATTTATGGTATCACACAAGGTATGAGCTTAGAAGAAAGTGTTAGATGTGGTGCAATGAATGCTAGTTTAACCATTCAAGTGCCCTACGCTGTCAATCCAGAATTATCAATAGATTTACTGAATAGAGGAGAATAAAAAAATGAACGGACTAAAAAATTACTTAGATGTTAAGGAAGAAGTAAGACTTGCATTAGAACATAATCAACCAGTTGTAGCTTTAGAATCAACGATTATCTCACACGGTATGCCTTATCCTCAAAATGTTGAAATGGCAAAAAAAGTTGAAGCGATTATTCGTAGCGAAGGTGCAGTACCTGCAACCATCGCCATTATGAATGGCAAAATCAAAATTGGATTAACTGATGAAGATTTAGAAGTGTTTGCTAAGTCAAAGGAAGTTGCTAAAGTTTCTCGCAGAGACTTAGCAAGTATTGTTGCTAAAAAATCATTAGGTGCAACCACTGTGGCATCTACCATGATGTGTGCAGAAATGGCTGGTATTAAATTCTTTGTTACCGGTGGTATTGGCGGTGTTCATCGTGGGTACGAAGAAACACTTGATGTCTCGGCAGACTTAGAAGAACTCGCACAAACAAACGTTAATGTCATCTGTGCGGGTGCTAAGGCTATCCTTGATTTACCAAGAACGATGGAGTTTTTAGAAACAAAAGGTGTTCCTGTTGTTGGTTATCAAACAGATGTATTACCTGCATTTTATACAAGAACATCAAACATTAAACTACCATTATCTGTAGAAAATGTTGAAGAACTTGCAGCTATGATTCATGTTAAAGAGGAGTTATCATTAAAAGGTGGTGTTTTGGTTGCCAATCCAATTCCTGAAAGTGATTCTTTAGATGAAACATATATCAACGAGATCATTGACAATGCCATTGAACAAAGCTTTAAAGATGGTATAACAGGTAAAGATACAACACCATATTTACTAAAAACCATTGTTGAAAAGACACAAGGTAAGAGTTTAGAAGCTAACTTAGCACTCGTTTATCATAATGCTAAAGTCGGCGCAAAACTTGCTGTTTCATATCAAAAACTTGTTTAATTCATCATTGAATATAAAGAAGCTTGACAATATATTACATTGTTAAGCTTTTTTCTTATACGACATCGATTATCAATCGTGATATAATTTAGACAAAACCACAAGGAGGGCTTCTATGATCAAACTTGAAGCATTGACCAAATACTATAAAAAACATGCAAGGGGTATCTTGGATGTTTCTTTAGAGATTAAAAATGGCGAAATATTTGGTTTTATTGGCCCTAATGGTGCAGGTAAATCAACCACGGTTAGAACATTATTAAATCTCATCTTTCCATCATCAGGAAGTGCATCAGTGGATGGCCATGATTGTGTGAAAGATACGATAGAGATTAGAAAAATGGTTGGATATATACCAAGTGAAGTCAATTTCTATGATGATATGTATGTCAAAGACTTTATTAAGTATGCAACCAGTTTTCACGGTGAAGTAGATCAACCGTTTATGGATATGCTTGTTGAGAAACTTGAACTTGATCTCAACAGAAAGATTGAAGACCTCTCATTTGGTAATAAAAAGAAGGTTGCGATTGTAGCTGCACTCATCACACATCCTAAAGTGCTTATCTTGGATGAACCTACATCTGGTTTAGATCCTTTGATGCAAAGTGTTTTCTTTCAGTTATTAGAAGCTGAAAAGAAAAATGGAACAACCATTTTCTTCTCATCTCATAATTTGAGTGAAGTTCAACGCATTTGTGATCGTGTAGGTATCATTAAAGAAGGCAGACTCATTAAAGTTGAAACAGTTGAAGACATCATGAAGACAAGAGCTAAAACAGTAAGAATTAAAACAGACGATGAGATCACTCCTAATGAACACATGATTCAATTTGAAAAAATGAATGGTTATGTTTCATTCGTTTATACGGGCGACACTAAGAGTTTGATTAGTATGTTATCTAGCATAAACATGCAAGATGTTACCATCACAGAACCAGCGCTTGAAGAAATCTTTATGCACTATTACGAAAGGGATGATCAAGATGAAAGAACTCATTAAGACAGAGTTTAAAAGAAATTTAAGAAGTCTTATCTTATGGAGTTCAATTGTTGCCGGAATGGCAGCACTGATGTTATTGCTCTATCCTGCGTTTAAAGATGCATTCTCTCAAATGGAAGAATTCTTAAGTATTTATCCTGAGGAGTTCTTAGAAGCCTTTGGTATGGGTGAGGGTGGGCTTGATATGAGTGACTTCTATGGATGGTTTGGTGTTGAAGGCTATTTGTTTGTTAACCTCATCGGTGGTAGTTATGCAGCGATTTTGGGTGGATCGATTCTTTCTAAAGAAGAAGATGATAAAACAATTGAATTTTTATTAAGTAAACCGATTAGTCGTGATCGTATCTTATATGGCAAAGGTCTTGTTGTAGCTATTAATCTATTATTACTAAATACCTTGGTAGGACTTGTCTTGCTTATTGCATTTACGATTTATGGCGATTTGAATGTTCCAGTTTGGTTACTATTCTCTTATGCACCATTTATTTTGCAGATGATATTCGCAAGTCTTTCCTTTCTTATCAGTGTCTTTGTCATTAAATCACGTAAAGTCATTAGCATTGCTTTAGGTATTGTGATTGGTATGTATGTGATTGACTTAATCAGCAAATTAACAGATGAATTCGAATATTTGAAATATATAACACCTTATGAATATATCAATGCAGTGAGTATTGTCAATGATGAAACGATTAACCCATTATACTTGCTGATTTCAGTTTTGATTATCACAGTATCCTTTATGTCTGCTTGGTTTTTCTACAGAAAAAAAGATATTACAGCATAAATGACGTTAGAGATACCATACGGATTTACCGAAAATGGTATCTTTTTTTGATTAGTGCTATAATATAAGTATAGAAGCGATGATTTATCGCATGAAAGTGGGGGAAATTTTCATGAAAAAAATGCTTTTAATGACTTTGATTCTTATTGGTTTTTTTGCTTTGTCGGGCTGTAATAGCAAAAAATGCTTTGACCAATCTGTGCTATTAATTCAGGATGCAGTTCAGGATATGAAATTGGTATATACCGAGAAATTGACACCAGGTCAACTACAATATAATGAGCAAAGCCCATTTGTGACTAGCGATAATCAAACGTACTCACATGATGAAATTAGGTCGTCATGGGTGTATGAGGATTACCAAACTTTTCAGTATCATTACGAATTGTTGCATGCACTTGAGAGTATCATCATTGCTAACGGATTTACATCATTTGATGCGATTGAATCATTTAATGCTTATGAAGCGGATGAGCTTTCTCTGATATCTGAAGAGGGACTAACAAGTTTCTTTACTGTTGATTATATTTCTGATGAAGAAATCCAAGTTAAATTTACAGTAAGCAATGGCGATTTTATTGACACGAAAATCGTCTATCAAAATCAAGATGATAACAACCATAAAACATTATACTTATCATCATTCTCTGAGATTGAACAGATTGATGGTACGACGAAAAACTATTACTATGAATATCATCAAGATGACCATATTAAATCATTTTCTTATATTAAAGATAGTCAATTAATTGAGCAGATGATGTATATTAACCTAAAAACCTTTGAGAGGTATTTATATAGTAGAGACTTCTACTTGAATTCTTCACAGCTAAGAAGAGAATATATCGAGTATATAGATTATGTTACAGGTATTAAAATGTCATGGGAGATCCAAGGCGATGAATTATATCAGTATAATGTTAGTCATCAAATGGGTGATATAACAACTGCTTTCTCATATCACAACACATTATCCAGTGATCAGGTAAGGATTTATTATAATCTAGCAAATTATGACGGATGGGACAGATTCTCTGTTTATGAAGGAGAATTGGAGTATCCATTCTATGATGAAGATGATGAATTGATTGATTTTCAGATTGATGAAGATGAATCGATTAGTTTTTACATGTTTGATTCGTATGTTGACTTGTCTTTGTATAAAGTCTATGATAAAGAAACCATCACAGATGATGATGTGACACTTAAATCGTTTGGTTTAACATGTTATGACAACGCCATAAGTTTGGATTTAATTAGCAATCATCAAGATAATTCGTGGGTGGTTGATCATCAACTTGATGGCAATGTGACAATCAATAATGTAACTTATACTGATTTATTGAACTGGGTTGATGAAGATTTTTCAGATTATATTAGTTAATCATTTAAAGTAAAAAAGCATATCAGAGAAACTTGATATGCTTTTCATTTGATAGATTAGATAATTGATACTGCAATACCTAATGCTTCAGGACCTGTATGAATAGCAAGTGCAGGTGTAATAGTCGATAAGGTAAAGTTTCTGATGTTAACTAGTTTTTCTTTAATCTTTTGAGTAAATGCAGTTAAGTCGAGTTGTGAGTTACTATTGAGTAGTGCAACGTCATATGCTTTAGCTCCTTTAACAAACTCGATCACTTGTTCAAGAAGTTGATTGACAGCTCTTTGATAGCCTCTTTCTTTTTTCACGGTATAATATATACCATTTTCATTACAACTAATGACAGGTTTAATCTTGAGCAGTTCAGCAACTGTAGCAGCAACCAATCCGATTCTTCCACCTTTTTTAAGGTAGTGTAACGATTCAACGGTAAAGAATACCTTTTTAAATGTTAAGCGTTCATTAATGGTTTTAACGATGTCATTAAATGACATCTTTTTTTCAATCATGTCCAAAGCTTCTAATGATGAAAAGCCGCTCGCCATACTGATGTTTTTAGTATCAATCATTTCAATGGTTAAACCTTCGTAATCGGATACGATTTGACTAATTATGTTCATGGTGCCACTTAAACCTTTTGAAATAGGGATACAAATGACATGTGTAAATCCTTGAGTTTTGATCTCATCAAGAGTTCCTAAAATGTCCTTTGGACTGGGCAGTGAGGTGGAAATTTTTGCTACATCGAGTTGTGATAAAACTTCATTTAGTGAAATGTCTTTCTTGTCAACGTATTCTTTGCCATCGATGATAATACGAAGAGGTAAAACAAATAGGGGGGCATTTTTTTTGGCTGCTGTGATGTCTGAGCCGGAGTCTGCTAATATGGCAATTTTTTCAATCATAATTTTTCTCCTTTTGGTATTGAAATTGATATTAAACGAAATAAATTCGAAATTATTAAAGTGTTATGCTTCAAGGTTATCATTTTATGATAATAAGTCAATATCTTTGACTTGGTTTTAAGGAATATGTGAGATTATGATACTTAAGAATAGATTAAAGTATCACAACACTACGTGTTTTTGGTATACTTTCTATATAAGATACTCAACAATTTAGTCATATTTCAAAGGAGAACTTGCCATGAAACAGTTTTATATGAAACAAAAAGTCTTTTCATTTGGTGAAAAATATAATATTTTTGATGAAAACCAAAATCTTATTTATCATGTTAAAGGACAAGTCTTTTCAATAAAGAATAAGATGGACATGTTTAAAGATGATCAACTTCTCTATCATTTTGAACGCAAACTTTTCCGTTTTTTACCTGAATACACTCTCTTTACCCCGAATGGTGAAGTTTTAGCAACGATTAAAAAGAATTTCACATTTTTTGGTGGTAAACTGACCATCCATAGCACGTTTGGTGAGATGGAAGTGGTGGGGCAGATTATGCAACGTGATTTTCATGTGACAAAAAACGGCAATGAAGTCATGAGCATTCATAAAAAATGGATTTCATGGGGTGATTCCTATGAAATCAGCATTATGGATGATCAGCAAGTTTCATTTTATGTGGCATTAGTCATTCTGATTGATGTGATCTTCCATCAATCATCATCGCACAGTTCGAGTTCAACACATCATTCACACTAATGATTTTTTAGTTTTTTATAAAGACATAATCACGAGGTTAACATGAAGTTTAAAGATGTTTTATTCGCAGCAGTTCTTTTAGTTATTTCACTCTTTGTTTTTTTACCAATGACGAATCCCATTTTTGTTAAATTGACAACAAACTATCCCTATTTTATGGGATTTATGAAGACCATGATTTTAGCAAGTATGGGTGAAATGTTGGTTAAACGAATAAAATCAAAAACATATTTTGGTGATCCTGGTATGGTATTAAAAGCCATTGTGTGGGGATTCATTGGGATGACGTTTGTTTTTGTGTTCCCGCTTTTTGATGGTGGAATTAAGTTTGTTTTTAATGAGCGTGTTTTCATTGAAAACGTCTTTTTAAACAAGTTGTTTTATGCACTGATGGTGAGTATAACTATGAATATCATCTTTGCACCAACCTTCATGATGTTCCATCGCATCACAGATACGTATATCTTATTGTCTGAAGGTTCATTAAAAAAAATAAGACATATTAAACTATATGATGTTATTGATCGGATTGATTTTAAGTTTTTCTTTTCATTTGTGCTTCTTAAAACCATTCCCTTCTTTTGGATACCCGCGCACACCATCACATTTATATTACCTGCTACCTACAGAGTCCTTATGGCGAGTTATCTTTCCATGGCATTAGGGATTTTATTATCGATTAGAAGAAAGTCTTAAGTAACAATTCGTCATGAATTGTTATTTTTTTATTTACAATAACAAGATTCATGTGTATAATCGATGAAAAGGATTGAGTACACATGAGATTAGTTGGCGTTTTAGGATCTAAAGATACATTTTCATATATATGTTATGAACGATTTGAAAGACATATCAATCATCTGCTACAACCCATTTTTTATGAAAGTATGCATGATTTATTTAATCATGTCAATGAGATTGATTATGTTATCTTACCGTTTGAAAATACACTGGAAGGTTATGTTCAACAACATATGGATTTGATCTTAAAACATGATCTCGTTGGTATCGCAGAAATCAAGATACCAATCATCTTTGATTATGTCTATCATGAAGATGTTCAAACACTCTATGTCCAATATGCAGCAAAAAATCAATGTCTATCGTTTATTGAAAACCTAAACGACGTAACTGTTGTTATAACAGATTCAAATCACGAATCTTTACAACGTTATCAAAAAGATCCATGTTCTGGAGCTATCATTCCTCACCATGTTTCAGATGGTTATGAGTATGTCATGCATGATGTTGCTGATGAGACATCAAATCAAACACGATTTTTAATCTTATCACACAAACAAGAACATATTATATCCTCAAAAGAGAAGAAGATGTCATTCGTGATTACGCCTTATAACGATCGACCTGGATTGCTTTATGGCATCTTAAAGGAATTTGCTGATGAACATATTAATTTGATTTCAATCATGTCTCGTCCAACAAAAAAACAATTAGGTACATATCATTTCTTTTTAGAATTGATGATTGAGGAGTCTCAACAAGAAAAAATTGATATCATCATTGATCATATCAAAAAGGATTTTGAAGTTAAAATCTTAGGAATATATCCTGTTCTTACCGATTAGAAAATATCATCATTCGATTATATTGCCATTTTAAAAAAAGATGCTATAATAGATGAAAATGATGGCCCCTACACCATCAAAAGAAAGATTGTGATGGATTTGAAAAAAGAAAGAAATACCATGATAGCTGTCATTGCAATTGCAGGGATGACAGTTTTTATTCTCGCGTTACTCATGCTCATTTTTGGTGATGAACTAGATCGAATGTTTAATGTTATTGGTATACGTGTTGCCACTGTTTTTGTTGCGTTTGCAGCCTTTTTGTCGTCAACACTGTTTTCGCTACTCATCTTATTACATAACAGAACCGTCGTAAGAATTAATGATGATACCAATCGACGCGCCGAACTTTTTAGAGAGCTACAATTTGCTTCATCTAATTATTCAATTATTGAGTTTATGGACCGTATGTTAATCTATGGTGAATCAGAACGATATATTCAAAGAACTTTAGAGAGAAAAAGTATGATGTTTCATATGTTTGAAGAAGGAACATCAGAAGAAGACATCTATCAAAATCCCGATAATTACCGTTTTGTATCATTAAAAATCCCATTTCGCGTAGTGGAAGGTAAAATGGTGTCCTCGATAACGTTTGATAAACTTCGATTTGAAAGAAGTGGACAAAATTATGAATTTATCACACCTCCTTCACAAAAAGAATCTCGCGCATTCCTTCTCTATAACGAGCAAACCAAACGAAATAATGTAATCATCAATTTAATCATTAAAAAGGATTCATCATTCTATAATCCAACAGAAGTCAACGTATTTACTAAAATTAAAATCTATATCAACATCACAAGCCTTTTAGGTGTGATGGTTGAAGGTAATTCAGAACTATATTTCACAAACCCAGAACAAATCGAAGGCGATGGAACGAATACCTATCGTATTAACTCAGCAAACTTTACCTTAACGGCAATGCCTAAAATTGTTCAATATAAATAATCTTTAAAAGGAATCAAACCAGATTCCTTTTTTCATGATGATTTATCATCAAAGAAAATTTTCAGTAAGTTTCCAAGCAATTGTGGTTTATTATGAAAAGTTACCTTTAGACTTGAAATAAAGCGCTTTCATTGTATAATAGAGGTAGTGAGATAAAAACCATGAAATTAAACATATCATCTGCATTTGAACATAGCGTTTTTTGTATGTCAAATGAACAATATACAATGTAGATAACTAAGTTTAATGAAGGCGGCTAAAAAACCGTGCCGTCGGTTTTACTTCGTGTCAATATGCGAGAATACGCATTTTATCATAAGAAAAGAGAGGTCATTCAAATTGTTTAAAAGTACGTATCTTATTGATGTCTTTGCAGCATTATCAAAGCGGTATCATGATCAACCTGAGTTTTTACAGGCTGTTGAGGAATTTTTATCTTCCATTGATCTACTGGTAGATAAAGATCCAAGAATTCAGAAGAATGCGATTGTTGAACGTATGTGTGAACCAGAAAGAATTATCAAGTTTAGAGTTTCTTGGGTAGATGATTCAGGTAACGTTCAAGTCAATCGTGCGATGAGAGTTCAGTTTAACTCTGCGATTGGGCCATATAAAGGTGGTATCAGATTCCATCATTCAGTCAATGAATCAATTATGAAGTTCTTAAGTTTTGAACAGACGTTCAAAAACTCATTAACCTGTTTACCAATGGGTGGTGCAAAAGGTGGTTCTGACTTTGATCCGGCTGGTAAGAGTGACAATGAAATTATGCGTTTCTGTCAAAACTATATTCTTGAATTATATCGTCACATTGGTCCAAGAATGGACGTTCCTGCAGGAGATTTAGGTGTTGGAGCGAGAGAAATTGGTTTCATGTATGGTATGTACAAACGTATCGAAAATGAATTCAGTGGCACATTCACATCAAAAGGTATTGAATCAGGTGGTTCTTTAGGAAGAGCTGAAGCTACCGGTTATGGTTTATGTTACTTTGTTGATGAAATGTTAAAGACTTACCGTAACGATTCATTTAAGAACAAGAGAGTCATCATCAGTGGTGCCGGTAAAGTTGGATCGATGGCAGCTGAAAAAGTTGTACAACTCGGTGGTAAAGTGGTTGCTATGAGTGATATCTCTGGCGTCATCCATGATGAAAACGGAATTGACCTTGAATTGATTAAGAGTTTATCTAAGAATAATGACGTAGTGATGAACAAGTATCAAAGCTATCATCCAGAAGCTACGTATAGTAAGAACACCAAAGATATTTGGAAAGTTCCATGTGATATCGCAATGCCTTGTGCAACACAAAACGAAATCTATTTAGAATCTGCACAAGAATTAGTTAAGAATGGCTGTTGGTTAGTTGCTGAAGGTGCTAACATGCCTACAACCATTGAAGCAACACAATACTTTAAAGAACACAATGTATTATTTGCACCAGGTAAAGCATCTAATGCCGGTGGTGTTGCTGTCTCAGGATTAGAAATGACTCAAAATGCAACCTTCCAAAACTGGAGTTTTGAAGAAGTTGACCAAAAATTAAAAGACATTATGAAGAAAATCTTCAAGAAGTGTCATGATGCATCATTAGAATATACAGGAAGTCCAGAAGATTTAATTACAGGCGCTAATATTGCAGGTTTCTTAAAAGTTTACCATGCGATGTTACAACAAGGCGTCTAATCTTAATAGATAGCTATAAAACCATTCATCAATGTGAATGGTTTTTTTATACATAGTATAAACTGATTCATTTATTGTTTTTTCATTGGTGAAAATATCATTCAAAATGAGATAGCAGTGCCTATCTTTATGATAGAATGATGTTAACAAGGAGCTGATGTCATGTATCCCTTTTTATTACCTGAAATTCTTGGTTATAACATACCGATGTATGATTTATTAGTTTTTATCGGTCTATTTTTAATGATAGTTTATGTTGTCAAACGTTTGGATAAAGAAGGTTTTAGTAAACAACAGACCAACCGCATCGTATATATTATCGTTGGAAGCTTATTATGCGCATTAGGCTTTTCATTTTTACTTGATGGCGTTTTTCATTCCATTAAAGAAGGTACATGGACATTTGGTACCGTGAGTTTCTTAGGGGCTTTAATCGGTGGTGTAGGAGCTTTCTTGATCTTGATGAAACTTTTTTATAAAGATGACAATAAGGATATGAGAAAGATTATGAATATCTTAATCACAGGTGTCGTCTTAGCACATGCCATTGGAAGATTGGGTTGTTATTGTGCTGGATGTTGTTACGGGATTCCTACAAGCTCATTTTTAGGGGTAGTTTTCCCTCATGGTCATGCACATGATGCATTTCCTAATCAAGCCATATTTCCGACACAACTTTTTGAAGCTTTCTTTTTATCGATGTTATTTATTGTCTTAAATCGTGTTCATTCATTTAAAAATCGTGAACTTGAAATATATTTAATCGGATATGGCATTTGGCGTATCATGATTGAATTTATTCGTGGCGATGATCGTGGTATTTTCTTATCTTTATTTGAAACACAATATAATGTTTATCCCACACCTTCACAAGGCATTAGTTTATTGATGATTATACTTGGTGGATTCTTAGTCTATCGACATATGTCACATCACAAAGATTTGAGTTGATTCTTGATGAAACATCCTATAGATCTTAAAGTAAGTCAACAGATTGTATTACTTATCCTGGTGGCGATTGTCATCATTTTAGAGTTGGTTAATTTTCATTTTATGGGTCCAGATCAAGATGTAGATATGGTTGTTGATACATTACAACGTATCGCAATGGGTACCATTTTTTTCATGATATTACTCATTTTGGGATATAAGGATATGTTTCAATTTAAACAAGCAGGGAAAGCTCTTTTGGTGATGCTTCCTGCTTTTTTAATTTCGATTAATAATTTTCCAATCAGTGCATTTCTTCAAGGAAGAACTGAACTGAATGAACCGTTTTATCGCATCTTCTTATTTTTCATCGAATGTTTAAGTGTAGGATTTTTTGAAGAGATCCTGTTTAGAGGCATTCTTTTATTAGTCTTGCTTGACATTTTTTCTAATAAGACATATGGAATCATACGTGCAGTTGTCTTATCATCATTCATATTTGGTTCATTACATATTGTTAATGTGTTTGATGGTGCATCGATCCGGGTGATTATCGAACAAATAGGATATTCCTTTTTGATGGGAATGTTATGGGCTGTGATGTATGTTAAAACGAAGAACTTGTGGTTAGTCATGTTGTTGCATGCAACCTATAACTTTTTTGGTCAAGTCATGTTTGAGTTGGGTACAGTGAATAACCGTTTTGATACCGTTACTGTTATAGTTACCGTTGTTTTAGCAATGGGTGTTGCAGTATATAGTGTTTTATTACTTAAGGGTATAAAGCAAGATCATACATTAAACCCACATATGACATAAACCACTTGCTGTGATATAATATAGAAAAAACAGGGGGGATTAACTATGGCAAAAATGATACCAAGACATAATCCAAATCTTCAAGCCAACAACTTGAATGCCGGCAAAGACCGAGAAGAACTAGCAGATGCAAATCTCAAAATCGTACAATCGAAATCTGCAAGCGCTGTCGATATCGTTACCTGGGTTGCTTTTGGCGTCATCATTTTGATGATTCTGGTTCTCATCATCTTCTTTTAAACATTACAATAGTTTGATTATCAAAATGAATGACAGATTTATAGGATATGATACAATGACCTTAACTATTGAAAAGAGGTCATTTTATGGTGTCTAATGTCTTTACTCAAGCACTCACATTTGGTGTTCCAGTAGCAATTGTATTTGGTATCACGTATCTTATTAATCTTTGGTTAGTTAAAAAGAAAAAAGGGTATGTTTTTATTCTACCAGTCATTTTCTTTCTCATTGGAGTTGTTTTTTGGGCATTAGGTTTGGTTGCAGATGATTGGGATGCACTTGGTTTTATCATCTTTGGCGTTATATCTGCCTTATTAGCTGTTGGATCATTGTTATCTGGACTCTTGGTTTATCTTAAGAAATCAAATTAAAGTTAAAGAAAACACCTCAATTCAATGGATTGAGGCGTTCATTTTTTTATACGTTCTTTTCAATTATGGGGTACTTAGATGAGCAGATAAAGACAAATATACTAAGCGATGAGGGGATCATACTCACCAGTGGTACGATGGCAACTGGATTTCGTATTGTTATGATAAGCCAAAAGATTACTGTCATCATGACAACACCCATAACCACCTTTTGAAAAATATGAAGTGTTCTAGCTCTTGATTCTAAAGGGTGAGCATTTTTAAAATATAACCATTGTAAGATTATCAAAATCAAGAGTAGCAATGTACAAATAATACCATTGATGACGAACAGAACACCTGCAATGGCATTCACAAATGCTGCTCCCCAATGCGTGCTCTCATTGATAGAAGATAGCAAGTAGATTCCATAACCTAGCATAAGAACATAAAATCCTAATAAGACATAAATCGAAATCTTTACCCACTTGGACAAAACTAAATCATTTTGATTCATAAAATCCCCTCCTATTTTATTATTTATATTGGAAATAGACGATATAGTGTGATCCTTCTTTTTTCATCAGTCCATACACTCTTGACATATCGACTTGATGACCTTTTTCTTTCAAAGCTTCTTTAAGATGATTACCAAAATCAGAGTCTTCTAATGTTAGTCTAAAGTTATCTTCATCAAGGACGAGTTTAACGAAGTTTTGGTGTTTAAGTTGTCCAACTTGCACACCTGATTTTGAATTTGTTCCATCTGGTACTGAAGCTATGGATAAATAGGTCACATGACGTTTAGATCCTTGTAAAACGACAAATTCAAAAAAATAAATTTCGGATAAAGTAATACCTTGTTGTTCTGCGAAGGTGGTTAATAAAGCATCTGCTTTTTCTTGTGTTTCCCCCATGCTGAGTGCAAGTGTTGATAGATCAAGGGTCACATATTCCAAGTTGAATGGCATCTGAGTTCTCCTTTTTTTAGTTTAAGTGTACACATACATAGACGATTTTGTCAATCATCGATGGTGAATTTGAAGATTAATCATAGAAGTGGTATGATATAAACGAAGTATCACTAAGGGGGATGATTGATTTGAAACTACCTAGACCAGGTGGTTATTGGGACAAAAGTGGTATTGAGTATAAGTATCTCGATAAATATACGAAAGAAGAAGCAAGACAAACGAAAGGTATGTCACTTACTAATTGGCTGACGGTGATAGTTTTTGTTGCGATTGTGATCTTTATCGTAGTTGTTATTGTATTATAGACATGAAGACTCATAACAAAGGATGGTGTACAATATGAAAGTTTTAGCAAAAAAGGCATATAATCAATTATATGTAACAGGGTTTGGGTTTTTAGTTCTAATAGGTGTTATGTTTTACGCATTATATTTTGGAGAGGAACAGGAAATTCCTACATATTTCTATGTTATTCTTGGTGGTGTAAGTATCTTTTTGATTTATCCAATGATTAAACTTTTGATCAGTCCAAGAGATACCATCACAACAGATGAGACATATCTTTATCTTCACTATTTAAAAAGAGAAGAAAAGATTAAATTAACCGATATCACACGTGTTGACAGCAAGCGTGCAAGACATCGCAGTATCACCTATAAGTACGGAACGATTATTATTGAGACATTGCAGGGTTCATATCGCTCAGATCTTGTCGGATTTTGTGATGATGCGAAACGTATTCTTATCGAAGAAATCAATATAGCAAAGAACAAATAAATAACAATTCATACCAAAAAAGACACTTCATCACAAGAGATGAGGTGTTTTTATTATAAAAAACGAAACAAGAATAGATAATATTAATAAAATTAAGCAATAAATTAATAAAATCAATATAAAAATT
>CAZETB010000041.1:0-16124 GCA_964514865.1 uncultured Mariniplasma sp.
AAGAAAAAAGCAGCACTAAAATGCTGCTCATACTGTTTTGTTATTTTTCACTCATTAAGGAAAAATAATATGAAGAATGGCATCGGTTGTAACAAATCCAAATTCATTTGGAAAATTGAGTTGTACATACTGATCTTTACTGATGATTTGACGAAGGTGATAAGTACTTCCATCCAGTTTTTTATAGGTCTCTTCAAGGATAATATAAGCTGTGTTTGATGATACTTCGAAACTTTCTTGTGCTTCGGTTAAGGTTGTTGATATAAGCATATCATAATCTTCATCCATTTCGATAAGTTTAACTGACTCAAGTCGATCAATAACTTGAAATGTGATGTTAAATGTGACATGTGTAGGAACATCTTCTAAGATGACATCATCTTCATAGGTGCTTGTCATCGTGATACCTGAGATCATATGTCCTGATGAACCAAACAGTTCCATGGTCTCTCCCATGTGTATCGTATGAATAAATAATAAGTCATCGATACTGTCTATGGTTAATATCACATCAAATACATAATCGATGGTTTGTGTTCTAGTTATGACACCATTGACGCTATCATCATAAATATGGACATTGGTATCGAGGTTTAAGACGAAAGGTCCACTGGCTTTATTGATGAATTGAAAACCAGCTTGTTCATCTTCGAAGTGATAAAAATGATAAGCTCCTTCTTCACCAAATAACGGTAATAGCGGTGTATTTAAATCACTGCCATCATACATTTGTACGTAAATACCGATTAAGTCTTTATCAGTATGATCTGGTGTTAGACTATCATAACCTTTGGCTAATTGACAGGATGATAACAGAATAATCATACTTAGTAAAGTCAAACATAATCCAATTTTTTTCATTGTTCTTCCCCCTCATAAACTAAGATATCTTTTGGTTCACATGATAAATAAAAACATAATTTATCTAAAGTCTCAAAGCGAATAGCTTTAGCCTTTCCACTTCTCAATATGGACATATTGGCCTCTGTGATGCCAACAAGTTGACAGAGTTCTTTAGATGTCATACCTTTTTTCTTTAAAACTTCATCTAATGTGATACGTATACTCATTAAATCGTCAACTCCGCTTCTTCCATGACATCTTTAGCATCTGTGATATAGTGATATAAACCATAAAAGAAGAAAACAAAGAGCCATGAAATGATATCCACTGAAAAATCAAAAGATGCATTTGATATTTCATTAAGGTATACAAGCTGATAAAAATTCGTACTTATCAACTTTAAAAGTGATACTGTAATAATAATGAGTGTTAAAATCTTGATCCATTTGGCAAGTTTGATCAATTTATCTCGGTATTCTTTCTGTCTAAAGTAGTCAATCATGGTAATCATGCATTCTATAAATGTTAATGTTGCGATCATCAAGATGATATCAAGACTTTTCGCTAATATCATTAGCGTTCGATTTTTTCCATCACCTAGATCACCGATTTGTGCCAATGAGTGAACTGTAATTGCTAGTACAATACACATTAAGATCACGAGCAAACTAATATAGTTTTTACCAAAAGTCTTTTGAATAATCAATATTCTGATAACAATATAAAGTAATAATAAACCAAACCAAACATTAAGAATACCATAGGTAATAATGGGTTTAATATCTGCTGCTTCTTGGAAAAACTCAATCATCTCAAGCCATGCAGGAACACCTTCCATGTTAATCATGAGATAGTAGCCAAGTCCTAACGTTATACTCAAACCTATCAGCCATAAGATATCATAGGTTAACATTTTCTTTTTCAGGATGACGATACCAATGACAAGCGGAAGTGAGGAAATAAAAATGAAAATAAACCATGCAATCACATTACCAAAATTAGAACCCATAGAAAGTGAAATCAAACCATCTTTAATTGCAAAAAAGGGTAGATAAAGAAAAAATATGCCCTTTTCACCTAGATCTTTAAAGATCACCGAGATGATGATCGACAGTATGATGGTTGTAGCATAAATCGATATTCTTTGTTTCATATGATAACCCCCAGGCATTATTTAACCTTATCATATCACAATAATTATCGTTTTACAATAATTTTTAAATAAATATACAAAAAAAGAACTTCCTCTGAAGTTCCTTCTTATGTCTTATCTTTCTCTTGAAACGTATGATCCATCATTGGTGTTAACAACAATGCGTTCACCTTGTTCAATGAACATGGGAACCTTGACCATCAAGCCTGTTTGAAGGATGGCATCCTTAAGTGCGTTACCTTTGGTATCACCTTTAACTGCTGGCATTGTTTCAACAATTTCAAGGACGAGTTTATCAGGAAGTGTGACCCCTAAAATTTCTGATCCATCATAAAACATAACTTCAACAGATAAACCTTCATAAATATAATTGAGTTCATGCTCAATTTGATACTTAGGAATTTCAATTTGTTCATATGTTTCTGTATTCATGAAAACATGCTTGTCGCCATCTGCATAAAGGTATTGCATCATAATCTTGTCGATTTGTGCGCGGTCTACCTTAGTCCCTGCATTAAATGTAACGTCTGTAATCGAGCCTGTTCTTAAATTTCTAAGCTTTGTTCTAACGAATGCGCCACCCTTACCAGGCTTAACATGCAAGAATTCAATGACAGAATAAATGTTTCCTTCATATAATATCGTTTGTCCAGTTTTAAAATCATTGGTACTAATCATGGTTATTCTCCTTACTGGTTTTTTGCCGTTTTCATTATACATGAAACCATGCATTTACACAACAAAGAATGTCTTTTTTTGCAAAAACACATACTTTTTATGCGTTTTGTTCGATTGAAAGTACATATTCGACAGCTTCAAAATAAGATTCAAGCTGTTTTCCCATAAAGCACGCATCACAAACATCTTTGATAAAATCTACCTGTCTAAATGCTTCTCTTTTGGTGATATCGGATAAATGAACTTCGACTTTAGGAATGTCAATCATCTCTAATGCATCACGAAGTGCAATAGATGTGTGCGTGAGCGCGCCTGGATTAATGATGATGGCATCATAGTTTTCATCCATCGCGTGATGAAGCACATCGATGAGCTCACCTTCATAATTAGATTGATAAAATGTAAATTCAACCGTTTGATATTCATTGACTAAAGCATCATAAAGATCATCTTGCGTCATGGTGCCGTAAAGTTTAGGATCACGTCGTCCAAGCATATTTAAATTGGGTCCATGAATGAGTAAAATGTTCACTTTTTTACCTCCTTTAGATGTTTGATAATCGCATCAACAGTTTTTTCTTCATCATGATCGTTAGCGATAATCACATCTGCAAAATCGATATATTTAAGCATGCGTTCTTCATAGAGTTGTTCTAATGACTTTTTGCGTAGTAAAGGGCGTTTCACATCATCAATTAAGCGCTCTTTGATAATGTCAAGTTCAGTGTTGAGATAAACTTTATAGCCGTTCATCTTTGACTTGTTATCCTTGATGGTCACAATCCCACCGCCACATGAGATCACAGCATCTTCTTCTTTAATTGACATCAGACTTTCAGTTTCTAGTCTTCTAAATGTTTTTTCACCATATTTTTCAAAAATGTCATCAATAAACATGAGGGCATCTTTTTCTATGCGTGCATCTAAATCAATGAATGGATAAGCTAGTTTTTGAGCTAACTTTCTACCAATGGTTGTCTTGCCTGAACCAGGCATTCCGATCAAATAAATTCTCATTTAATGAACTTCCTTAACAGGATCTACTGAAAAACCGTAGATCAGTTTAATGACTAAACTCAAATAAATAATAGCAACCCAGGTATCTAAACCAAATACGGTGAAGATGAGAGCCCCCATAGCTAAGTTAACACCAATAGCAACAATCTCTTGTATATTTCTTTTCTTGATTGAGAAAATGATGAAATTGAATGCCACTAAAAGTGCATAGACATAAAGACCATAACGAAATTCATGAAGAGTTAACCAAGGTAAGATGAGTGCATGTGGATGAACTAAGACAAATATCTTTCTTAAGTTGGGATGTTCATGATAATAATCATGTACCATCGGACTAAAATTAGCGATGATACCACCGTAGATATCGATCATTAAAATGACCAATAGGACTTGACGATAAGTCTCTAGAACTCCAAAATAGATATCACTCAACCAAATCGTCAAAAGGGTCATACCAATTGAAAATAAGATGAGTAATATAATAAATGAAACGGTCGTTTCTTTACCTAGAAATGGATGTAAAAATGTGGGGACTTTAATTTTTTTCATGTTAAACCTCCAGGTAATCTTGAATCAACTTCATGACATCATCCATGATGGACGGTGATAAAGCATCGATCACCACGGGATGCATTTGATTGATAAAATAAGTTTTTTGTTTTTTAGCTAATTTTTTTGAGACTTTGATGATATTTTCTTTCATTTCATCCAATGAGAGTTCACCCGATAAATACTGATCGATTTCACGATATCCAATAGCATTGATATGGATATCGTGATCTCTTAAACGCTTTACTTCATAGATGAAGCCTTCTTTGAGTTGAAGTTCAAGTCGTTGCCGTAGTCGTTCTTCTAATATCTTACGATCTAAATCGAGATAGATAATTATAGGATGGTATAAGCGTTCATCTTTTTTATTTTTAGATGATCTCGGTTCACCTTGTTTGGCTTGTTCTAAGGCTCTTAATAGTCTTCGTCTATTATGTGGATCTATGACAAGATTAGGATCAAGTACCATCAATTCTTGATAAATGTCTTCTGTTGAGACATCTTGATACATCTGATCAAAACCTTCATCTCTTTGTTCATGAACAAATTCAAAACGACTGATGACTGCATTCATATAAAACCCTGTGCCACCAACAATAATCGGTAGATCAATTTTTTCAATCAAGTTTCTCACATCGGTTTGAAACTCAAAAACACTATATGGTTCACCAGGTTTTCTGATGTCAAGTAAATGATGCTTAACGCCTTCTTTTTCACTTTCCTTGATTTTGGCAGAGCCAATATCAAGACCTTCGTAGATCTGTACTGAATCACCGTTAATGATTTCACCATGAAATCGTTTAGCGACTTCAATGGAAAGCTTTGTTTTACCTGATCCTGTTGGACCCACGATCATGATGAACTTTTTCATTTAAACCACCCGCTTAAACATGCGTTCAACATCATAGTGAGATAGTTTAATCATGGTTGGTCTACCATGTGGACAGTGATATGGATTTTCACAGGATCTAAGTTCTTTCATTAAGTGTTCAACTTCTACAATCGATAAAGCCTTATTCGCTTTAATGGCTCCTTTACAGCTGATATCTTTTGCTAAAGCATCTCTTAATTTGATGATTTCGATACGATTTGTTTCTTCTATCATCGTAACAAGAGCTTCCATAGCAAGATCAAGTTCTTCTTCTCTAAGCCATGTAGGAACTTCTGTTAATTCAAATTGATCATTAAAGATGAACCCCACATTACTTAACTCTTTTTGATGGGTCTTCATCAAATTAAAATCACTGTCTTTAAGTTTGAGTTCATAACTAAAAAGCATCATACGTCTTGCTTTTAGGGGTTGATTTAACACATTAATGTAATGCTCATAACGCACACGTTCTGCTGCAGCATGCTGATCAACTAAATATAACCCCTCTTCATTTTGAAAGAGTAAATATGTACCAGAGAAAATACCGATAAAAGACATATCAGGAATTTTAGGTGCTTGTTTCGGTTCAAATACAGAATCTTCTTTTAGGAACATCTCTTGAAAATCCATCTGTAGAGGTGTAACGATCTCTTCTTTATCCTCATATTTTTTGATCTGTGATAACGTTTCAGGGATCTCATGACGAGACATCAGAAGTGCTTCTTTCACATAGCCTTCAATGTGATATGCTAAAACCATTTCATTCACAAATTTAACTTCATATTTTTGAGGATGTACATTACAATCTAAAAGACTGGGATCAATCTCGATATGGATCAGTGCAATCGGATATTTACCAACCATCATAAACGAATGGTAACCATCAATGACTGATTGTACGAGTGCATAGTTTTTTATATATCGACCATTAACAAAAATAGAAATATCTTTCTTTCTTGAGCGACTGATGGAAGGTGCTAACAAATAGCCTTTCATCTTGATTTTTTGAACTTCTTTTTCAAATGTCAGCATGCCTTTGGTCATCCGTGAACCATAGATTTGATCAATCAATTGATGAAAATCACCTTGACCAAATGTCTCTTTCAACTTTTTATTATCTACAAAAAGTTCAAATCGAATGTCAGGATGTGCTAATGCTAAACGATCAAAAATATCAACGATTTGATTCTTTTCTGCTAAATCACTCTTAATATATTTAAAACGTGCAGGTGTATTAAAGAATAAATCGTTAACTTCTACAACTGTACCTTTGTTAAGTGATGCCACGCCATCACTTACAAAATGGCCACCTTCATAGACAACCATGAAACCTTCATGTCCTTCTTGTCTTGTTTTTAAAATCACTTTAGAAACTGATGAAATCGCAGCTAACGCTTCACCACGAAAACCTAATGTCTTAATATGTGATAAATCATATTCATCTTTAATTTTTGATGTGGCATGTCTGTTAAATGCTAAATGCGCATCTTCTTGATCCATACCACAACCGTTATCTGTCACAACCATCTTTGTCATACCCATATCAAAAACATCCACACGAATGTGGTTTGCTTTTGCATCGATAGCATTTTCAACAAGCTCCTTGATGACAGAAGCGGGGCGGTCTACAACCTCCCCAGCAGCAATCATATTCGCGAGCCGGTTGTCCATTTGACGAATAATTGGCATAACGTCTCCTTATTTTTTCTTCATTAATGATTGGTAGTGCTTGAGTAATAAAAGGGCATCAATCGGTGTGAGATGATCAATATCTAACCGTTCGATTTCTTCTAATAACTCAACTTCTACAGGTGATATAACTTGAATTTCTTTTTCTTCATAGGCTTCATAGTTAAATAAATCTAACGCGACTTTATTTTCTTTATCTTCAAGTTTTCTTAAAATCTCTTTGGACCGTGCGATGAGACTCTTAGGTAGGTGTGCAAGTGATGCCACTTGAATACCATAAGACTTGTCGGTTGTTCCTTTTTCAACATGATGTAAAAACACCATGGTATCATGTTCTTCTTTAGCTTTCACACATAAGTTAGTTAATCTTGATAAACTGCTTTCTAAAACAGTGAGTTCATGGTAATGTGTTGAAAAAAGTGTTTGAGCTTTGATCTTCTCATGAATGTATTCGATCATGCCTTGAGCAAGTGCCATACCATCATAGGTTGCAGTTCCTCTACCAATTTCATCAAATAAGATGAGTGAACGTTCTGATGCTTTGGTCAAAGCTTCATTCGATTCAACCATTTCAACCATAAAGGTTGACTTACCACCAGATAGATCATCACTTGATCCAATGCGTGTATAAATCGCATCATATAGAGGTAAAATTGCTTGATCCGCTGGAACGAAACAGCCGATTTGTGCCATATAGACAATGACGGCAAACATGCGCATGTAAGTCGACTTACCACTCATGTTAGGTCCAGTAATTAAAAAGATTTCTCCTTCTTTCATGATGACATCATTTTCAACAAACGTTGTAAATTTTTCAACAACAGGATGTCTACCCTTGATGACTTTAACATCTCTAGTCTGTGAAATGATAGGTCTGACATAACGATTTTTCTCACTGATGATTGCGAAATTCATGTAAAGATCAATTTCTGCAATCTTTAATGCTAACTCTTGAAGGCTAACGGTATACGTTAATGAAAAATCTCTAATCTCTTTAAATAAATCATACTCTAATGCCATTGCACGATCTTTCGCATGCAATAAGTCGTCTTCTTTTTCTTTTAAAAGAGGTGTAATAAAACGTTCTGAATTGGTTAAGGTCTGTTTTCTTTCATAACCAAATTCATCTTTGACAAGGGCACTATTTCCTTTAGAAACTTCAATATAGTAGCCAAAGACACGGTTATAACCAACACGTAAATTCTTAATACCTGTCTTTTCTTTTTCTTGTTGTTCATATTCGGATAACCATGTTTGACCATGAAGATCGATATCTCTTAATTCATCTAGTTTTTGAGAGAATCCTTCTTTGATGATTCCACCATCTTTTAAACTTAACGGTGGTTCTGGATGGATTGCACGTTCAAGATATGCCATGAGTTCATGATGGTCATCCATATCCTTGATCATTTGATCAATTTTAGGATGTTGATATAAAGCTAAGGTTTCTTTTAAACCTGGGATATGCTTTAAGGTTTCTTTTAGTTGTTCTAAGTCTCTGGCATTTACGGTATTAAATGCGATTCTACCTACGATACGGTTGATATCGTAGATGTATCTCAAATGGCTTAACACATCTTCTCGGTATTGATAGGTTGAAAAAGCATCAATCATATCATAACGATTGAGAAGTGCATCCTGATCATCAAGTGGATGGTTTAAGTAATTTTTTAAGAGGCGTGAGCCCATCGCTGTTTCACAATGGTTCAACAAGTTTAATAACGTTGTTGTTTGATTATTTGATAGAGAATCATCGATCTCTAAATGTTTTTTAACACGGTAATCCATCCGCATGTGACCGCTTAAATGAATCACTTCAAACGGTAAAAGATGGACAAGCGCAGTCTTTTGTGTTTCAACGAGATAGTTGATTAAGTGTGAAGCAGCTCGTTTTTGTTCGCGTTCTAAATGATGGGTAGCTTTTAAATCAACGATTTGAAATTGATCTGAAAATGAGACAAGTCTTTGATCATCTTGTAAACTTTTCACAAAGTCTTTATCGAAATGGAGTGGTAGCACAATCTCTTTCATATCGAGACTATAGATCTGATCAAGTGCCGTCTTTTTATCTAGACCATCTGTGATATGTGCTTCACCTGTTGAAATATCAACATACGATAAAATATACCCCTGTTCGGTTAACATTAAATTACCAATGAAATTATTAGATTGTGCATCCAAAATACCATCTTCAAAGACAGTACCTGGTGTAATTAATCTCACCACTTCACGCTTAACTAATCCTTTACCGGGTTCAGTCACCTGTTCAACAATGGCGATTTTGAATCCTTTTTCAATCAAACGTTGAATATAAGGTTTAACCGAATGAAAAGGTACACCACACATTGGAACCTTTTGACCTGCATCCCGTGAGGTCAACGCAATCTCTAAAACTTTAGATGCTAAAATCGCATCATCAAAAAACATTTCATAAAAGTCACCCAATCTAAAAAAGACTAACGCATCAGCGTAGTCTTCTTTAATGGTCAGATATTGTTGCATCATGGGGGTGAATTGTTGTTTATCCATGGTTGTTCCCCTTTATATAAACGTTATGTTATCCAAGAATACTGCCTAATAGGTTCAAGTATCTCGTCAATAATCCTAACCCAAAGAGATTATCTAAGAATTGATCAACTCCTGCTAAGAAGGTCAAATCTGTGTAATAAGCAAGAATACCATAAAGAAGGAATAGAATGATACCGATACCTAAGATGATAAGTGCAAACTTGAGTAAGAACTTCAAAACCTTCCATAAGAATTTACCAATGCCAGCACCTGCTTTCTTAAGCATACGAATTTCAGCTGGTGGTAACTCATCACTTGATTCTTTATCTGTACCAATCGATGAAGCTTGTTTCTTTTCTTCAATAAACTTTTCACGTTCATCAATTTCATCATGTTTGATGATCTTCTTTAACGTTTTTGGTTGACCGTAGAATTCTGCTGTATTGATTAAAACATCTTCACTTGATGCTTCTTCAACTGGTTTAACAACAGCAGGTTCTTGTCTTTCTTCAATCGCTTTTCTAAGTAAACGGATTTCAGTTACTAAATCGGTTAAATCAAGAGAGGATTGAACATATTGAACAGGTTGTTTTTCAACACGAACAGGTTCTTCAACAATTTCTTCTTCGACTTTTTCTTCAATCTCTTCGATTTCTTCAGTAATTTCAGGTTGTTCTTCAACAACTTCTTCTACGACTTCTTCTACGACTGGTTCTTCTTCAACTTTTTCTTCTTCTTGAATTTCTTCTACAACAGGTAAAACGACAGGTTGTGGTTTTTCTTCATGTACTTCTTTAGAAACTTCTTCAACTTCTTTCTCGTAAACCTTAGGAGAATCTGGAATAAAGTAAGCTTCTTTTGTTTCTTTAGCATTAGCTAAGATATATTCAATAATTTCTTCTTTTTTAAGTTCAGTTGATGCTTTAATATCGTGATCAATCGCGAAGCGCTGCATCACGATAACGGACATACCACGAATTTCTTTTTCAAGATCGTCTGTATGTTGGCCACGATCTTTTAATTCTTTTACGATGATATCAGCAAGTTCAGTTTTCTTTAAACGTCTTGGTACATCAACGTCATATTTCGCACCTAAATCACGGATTTCACCAAGTGTTGATGATTTGTATAAAACAGGTCTGAATTTTTGTGGAGGTAGACCATCAATACGTCCCATGGAATCAAAGAATAAATTCTTGATGTCACGGTTATACGTTTTCATATTAGGTAGTTCAAGTCCAACAGCTTTGACATGAGCAATTGATAAGTCAACTAAATTTTTAAAATCCTTTGCTGGAACTCCCTTTTCATTCATATAAGATAAAACATCAGTCCAAAAATCTTCTAAGAAATGACGATCTAATGTTGGGTCATCAAAAAAGATAAGTAGATTTTCTAACTGTGTTTCAGTGAATTCAGTGAACCATGAAAGTCGATAGTTTAGCTCATCTGCTAATGTTAAACGAGACTTTCTTGTTTCAATGACTTTTTCTCTTAAGTTTTCTCTTAAGACGAACATTCTGATTTCTCTTGGAATAGTTAATCCGATTTCCATAAAAAACGTTTTGACTTGATTTGCGGGTAAGTAGATGATTGTCTTAAGAATATCGTCAACTTTCAATTCCTTTGTTCCAACTAATAAAGCACTGTCTCTTGTTAGTCTTGCCATAGCGAACCTCCATCATACTTCTTTACTTCATCATACTATGAAAAGCGCTTTTTTACAAGTTTTTTCCCCTCTTTCAAAAAAAAACAGCCCTATCAGGGCTATCATTTTTTCATTTCATCATTGAGACCATCTTCGATGATAGATACGATTTGTTGCATCAAGTCATTGATGTCGCCTTGCAAAGCCATATAATCTGACATGAGTGGATACGTTTCTATTTCGAGATAGAGGTCATCATATTGTTGTTGAAGCTTCTTTGTGGATTCTTCTTTTCCAATATGTTTAGCATTTACGAGTTGCTTTTGAACAACCTTTAGTTGGTTGAATTTAGCAGTTAATTTTTTGTTGGAATTGATGAGTTCTTCAATTTTTTTATAGCGTTTGATCTCTTCACTTTGTTCAAGCATATCAATCAATTTTTCTTTTTCATTCACGCGACTTCACCTAACAAAAACCATGTTTTAGCAACCGTGACTTTCACATCGACAATCGATCCTATCAGAGATTTATCGCCTTTAAAGTTAACGAGTTTATTGTGTTCTGTGTATCCAGCTAGTACTGTTTCATCATATTTTGAAACACCATCAACTAAGACTTTAACCGTTTGATTTAAGAAGCGTTGGTTACCTTTTAAATAGCCCTCATTAATCTTTTCATTGAGGCGATATAAACGCATCTTCTTATCTTCTTCAGGTGTATCATCTGCGTAGGTTGCTGCCGGTGTACCTTCTCTTTTTGAGAAAACAAATGTGAAGGCTCCTTCAAAAGCTGCTTTTTCAACAAGGTCCATCGTTTCTAAAAAATCTTCTTCGGTTTCACCAGGAAAACCTACAATGATATCAGTGGTGACACTGATGCCTGGGACTGTTTCTTTTAATTGACTCAGTGTCTTCAAATAAGATTCTTTCGTATAATGACGATTCATTCTCTTAAGAACTGTATTGGATCCAGATTGAACTGGTAGGTGGAAAAATGGCATGACATGAGGACAGTCTCTCATCGCTTCCATCGTCTTTAAATCAAGGTCATGTGGGTGTGATGTTGTAAAGCGAATTCTTTCAATACCTGTTTGATCTAAATCTCTTAAAAGATTACCAAATGTGTAGTCATCTGTTTTAATATCTTTACCATAAGCATTGACATTTTGCCCAAGAAGTGTGACTTCTTTAAACCCTTGTTTAACAAGTTCTTTCACTTCTTCAATGATTTCATCTTTCGAACGTGAACGTTCCTTTCCACGTGTATAGGGTACGATACAATACGTACAGAATTCATCACAACCAAACATGATGTTAACCCATGCTTTAAAGTTATGTTGTCTCACCTTAGGTAAGTTTTCTACAATCTCACCTTCAGTAGAAAAGACTTCAATGACTCTTTCTTTACTAAACATGGCTGTTTCAATATATTCAGGAAGCTTATGAATGTTGTGCGTACCAAAAACAATGTCAACGTGTTGATATTTCTTTAGGACACGCTCAACGACATTTTCTTCTTGTGACATACATCCAGCTAACGCTAAGATGAGATCCGGATTTTGTCTTTTATAACTTTTTAATCTTCCCAATTCGCCCCAAATACGATTTTCTGCATTTTCTCTAATCGCACACGTGTTGATAATGATGACATCAGCATCTTCTTCAGAGGTTGTATGACTAAATCCCATCAACTCTAAAATACCAGCCATCACTTCACTGTCAGCTTCATTACCTTGACATCCATAGGTATCAATCTTATATGATTTACCGACACCTATTTTTTGATGTGCATCACTGAGTTCAAACTTTAATTCTTCAACGTCTTGTTTAGAACGTTTACGTGCTTGTTTTAAATTGGGTTTAAAATATTTTTCAATATCAATGTTGTTCATTTCATCACCGTTTCTATTATACATGAAAAAACAGTGTGAGCTACACTGTTTCGCTTTCTAAGTGGATCCGTTGAATGGTATTTAATCTAAAGTCCATGATGACTGCTGAGAGTTGTTTAGGTCCAGCTGCAACCTCATTAGGTGTTGAAAAACCATTTAAAAAACGATTTAATACAATTTCTTTTGATACTCCAATGACACCTTCTTTAGGTCCTGTCATACCCACATCAGTGATATAAAGTGTACCACCAGGTAACATTCTTTCATCTGCAGTAGGAATGTGTGTGTGCGTGCCAACAACAGCAGATACTCTGCCATCTAAATAATGACCTAACGCAACTTTCTCTGAAGTAGCTTCTGCATGGATATCAACGATTTGATAATCAGATGGGTTATCCTTTAAAATTTGATCAATTCCCACAAAGGGGCATCCCACTTGCGGATTCATGAATGTACGACCTAACGCATTGATGATAAGTAACTTTTGACCATTAAAGTTCAGTGTGATATAACCTCTACCTGGCGCTTCTCTAAAGTTAAAAGGTCTTACGATATTCGCATCATCAATAAACTCTAAGAGTTCTTTATGACCCCATACCCAGTTTCCCATGGTGATCATGTGGACACCTAGACTCATCAGTTCTTTATAAATCTTTAAATTGATACCTCTCCCGTGATGGGCATTTTCTGCATTTGCAATAATGATGTGCGGCTTATAGGTTTCTTTGAGTTCAGGCATTTTTTCGGTTAAAATATCTAAACCAGGTTTACCGTAAATATCACCAATAAATAAAACTTTCATCTTTTCACTTCTTTCTAACAAAAAGAGGCCAGAGCCTCTTTATTTTGCAATGTCTGTTGCTCTTGTTTCACGGATGACTGTTACTTTGATGGTTCCTGGATAGGTCATCTTTTCTTCAATCTGTTCCTTGATTTCACGTGCAACCTTAAAGGTTGATAAATCATCGATTTGTTCAGGTTTTACAATAACTCTAACCTCACGGCCAGCCTGAATCGCATACGATTTTTCAACACCTTGAACTTCGTTCGAAATGGCTTCTAATTGTTCCAAACGCTTCACATAGTTTTCCATTGATTCAGAACGTGCTCCAGGTCTTGCTGCTGAGAGTGCATCTGCTGCAGCAACTAATACAGCAATAACGGATTCAGGTTCTTTATCACCATGGTGTGACGCAATAGCATCAACAACCTCTTTAGGTTCTTTGTAGCGATTAACAATGTTAACACCAATCTCAACATGTCCACCTTCAATTTCGTGGTCGACAGCTTTACCAATATCGTGAAGAAGTCCTGCGCGGCGAGCAAGAATTTCATCTTCACCAATTTCAGCAGCTAGTTTACCTGCAAGGAATGCTGCTTCAATCGAATGTTTTAATACGTTTTGACCATAGCTTGTTCTAAAGCTTAAACGGCCTAATAATTTAACTAAATCTGGATGAATTCTACCAATACCTGTCTTAAAGACGGCATCTTCGCCAGCTTCTCGAATGAACATGTCGACTTCGACTCTCGCCTTTTCTACGACTTCTTCAATACGACCTGGATGAATTCTTCCATCGGATACTAATGTGCTTAATGCACGTTTAGCAATTTCTCTACGAACGGGATCAAACCCGCTTAACACAACTGCTTCAGGTGTATCATCAATGATTAAGTCAACACCAGTTAATGCCTCAATTGTGCGAATGTTACGTCCTTCACGACCAATGATTCTACCTTTCATATCATCATTGGGCAAATCAACAACTGATACGGTTCTTTCGGTTGTTGTTTCGCTTGCATACTTCTGAATTGCCAAAGCCAAAAGCTGTTTGGATCTGGACTGGACTTCATTTTTAGCCTTTTCTTCTTCATCTTTGATGTATGTTGCAATTTCATCTGAGATTGATTCTCTGACTCTGGTCATGATAATATCTCTTGCTTCTTCGACTGTTAAGCCAGAAATTGCCATCAGTTTTTCTTCTTGCTGCTTTAAGACTTCTTCCGCTTTGCTATTTAATTGTTCGAGTTGTTGTCTCTTTTCTTCGAGCTTGTCTTCACGTAGTGCTAATGTTTCTTCTCGTTTATCGAGATGAACGGCACGGCGATTTAAAGTGTCTTCTCGCTGTGAAACCTTATTTTCAAGGTTAAGCACGACTTGTCTGCGTTCACGCACATCGTTATCAAATTCTTTACGTAACGCAAAAATCTCTTGTTTAGCTTCTAAAACAGATTCTCTCTTTGCTTTTTCAGCTTCTTTTTTTCCATCTTCAACAATTTTTTCAGCCGCTTGGCGACTTGCTTGCATACTCTTTTCATGGTGCCAAACACGAATAAAGTATCCTACTGCAAATGCCACAACGATTAGCAAACCGGAGATGATGCCTTCAACAGCATTGAGTGCTACGAATAGCATTCTAACACCTCCATATTTTTATTATTAAACAACTGATAAACTCAAATTGTCTTTATACATACTGTACCTGTTTATTATAACGTATTTTAGGTGTTTAAGTCAATGAATAAAATTGAAAGAACACCCTCTAAAATCTGAATGGTTTAGATTATGAAAAAGTGTGTGATGTCGCATTTTTTGACTTAGCATGATAAATGGCTTGGCACAAATCTCATTTCTCATGTATAATAAAGAAAGAATGTTATTAAAGGAGTTACATCACGATGGCAAAACAAATCGTTCCTATTCAAAAACCACGAACATTTTGGACCCAGGTTCATAAAAATCGTATTAAAATTGCATTATCCTTATTTTTCATTTTGATTCCTATTGTATTGGTTGTTATTGCATATGTTGGTACCTATGCCAACCAAAACAAAATTCATTTTGATCAAACCGTTACAGATGAAACCGTCTTTATTAAAAAGTTTGTTGATCCCGATCAAATCGACGCATTAACACTCGATATCTCATGGTATGAGTTAAAGCACCCAACAACAGATACTGAAGGTGAACTCGTTAATGGTTATTATGCATTTGATATCTTTTACACAGCGAAAGATAATTATGAAGTTACTACTGTGAATGTCACACCTGTCCTCAAGACACCTTGGACAGATCTAAGATCCATGGGATCACTGACAACACTTTACACATCATCTAGAAGAGTGACAGTACCATTTAATTATGAATTACCTGTTAAACCATTATGGTTTGTTACAGTAACTGATCCTGTACTCTATTTAAAGGTAACCTATACGTTTAACTCTGCAGGCAGTCAATTAGAAAAAACAGCTTACGTCAAATTGGTATTAGAAGATC
>CAZETB010000042.1:0-15070 GCA_964514865.1 uncultured Mariniplasma sp.
ACATACCCTGGGAAGAGTTGTTTAATCTTCTCTTTTTCTTTACCGTCAGCCTTCTTTTCAATGACAGTTTCTTCTGGGACAATCACGCGGAAAATATAATCCGACATGCCCATGGATTCTACACGTCGTTCCAAGTCACTTTTGACGGCATTCTCATAACCTGAATAGGTTTGGATAATATACCATCTGACCTTTGGCGTCATAACAAGCTACCTAAAATCGTAATTTTAATTAAGAAGTTATAGAGTAAGATGAATCCTGTGAGAATGAATAAGAAGATCAGTGTACGAACAGCATGATCCAAGAACTTTGGCCATGTTGGCCATGTGATTTTCTTAAGTTCTGGAATAGCTGGTAAAAAGAATGGATAAATAACGAGTGCTAAACCGAAAAGTGAGATAGCTAATAAGACCCATGCAAAGATAATACCGTTATTGCCCTGACCTAGAATAGGGAAGTTTTCGTCAATTCCAAAGAGTTCAGTACGGCTAATAATCATAACGGAGAGTGCTCCGGATAATGTTGCGAGAATGCCTAGTAATAAATTCTCCCATTTATATTCTGTTGTTAATACTTCGAGTAACTTGCTTTTTTCTTCAACTTGCTTCTGTTTAATCGCCATGTGATGAAGCCTCCTATTTACTTTCTTTGTGCAGTGTGTGCTTATTGCATTTTGGACAAAACTTCTGAGTTTCAATCCGTTCTTTTTGGGTTGCTTTATTCTTAGTTGTCGTATAATTTCTGCTTAAACACTCTGTGCAAACTAATATAATTTTTTCACGCATTAAAAAACCACCTTTGTGGTCATTCGCAAATGTATTTTAACACTTACGATTGACTTAGTCAACTACCTAATTATTATAACACAATTTTATACTTTTCTTTAATGCGATAAATGGCATTATAGATTTGTTTTGATTGATAGGATGTTACCCTTTCAATCTCTTTAACTGAATACTGTTCAATGAAATAGTAATGATGAACCTCTGCTTCAATAGCTGAATCAAATGATAAGTATTGAGCTTCTTCTTCCATTAAAACTGTTTCTTTAATAAAATCAGTTGTTTCATAGAGTTGATATCTTGGTAATGATTTTAAAAGTGAGTAAAATTGTCTTTTTAAAATCAGTTCAAAATATCGTGTAAAACTTTTATTGTAACGTTCATCAAAAGATTTGATGGCTTTAAATAAGATGAGTAGGCCTTCTTGATGAAAATCGTCATACTCTTTTTCTTCAAGATGAAGACAATGAATCTGTTTCCAAATCATTTTTTGATATTTTTGATACATAAACTCTAATGCAATTTCGCATTGGTTACATTGGATCAAATACAGAAGTTCATAATCATTCATCACAACATACATATTATGACTTCATCTTATACATCATCAATGCTGCTGCAACACTAACATTGAGTGAGTTGATTTTTCCATACATAGGTATTTTTACAAGCATATCACAGTTTTGTTTAACAAGTGGCCGCATGCCTTCCCCCTCATTTCCCATCACGACAGCTAAAGAAACATCTCTAGGCATGTCGTCATATGTTTGATCTGTTTGGCCATCGGTTCCGATGACCCATATACCGTGTTTTTTCATTTCTAACATCGCTTGATTGATGTTGGAAACCAAGATAATCTTCACGTGTTCAATCGCGCCAGAAGAGACTTTAGCAACGGTTGCCGTGAGCGGTACAGCACCTTTCTTACTCATGATGATGCCATCGATTTGAACTGCCTCTGCTGTTCTGATCATCGCACCTAAATTGTGTGGATCTTCGATACCGTCTAGGATGATAAAATATTGTTTTTTATCTTTATCGAGAACATCTTTTAATTCATAGGTTTGATAGTCTTCAACATCAGCAACCATACCTTGATGTAATTGATTCTTTGAAAGTTGGTTTAATTCATTTTTTGTTGTAAATTGGTACTTAACTTTTTTATCATCTAAAAATTGGATAAATCGATGATCGTTAAGCTTTTCATCAAGATATAATTTATAAAATCTTCTGCCTGCAAAAACAGCTTCTCTGATGACGTTTTTACCATAAATGATCAAGGGTATCATCTCCTTTGGGGTAGTTTAGAAACATGATGATTTTCAATCAACGAAATCATCAAGAAAAAATCAAATGAAAGGGCGCTTGTGCGCCCTTAAATCTACTGAATGTCTGCAATCTTATTGATGATGGTTCTAATAAACTGTTTAATCCAGTTGTATAAATTAGATAACACATACATCATTGGGAATGTTGATTGAGCTAATACAAGTAGTAAGAGAATATGTGGTGCACCAAGAACTACCGACGAGTCATAAAATTGACTTGGGACAAGCGGTATGAACTGGAAGAAGTTCGGCATAAAGAAGATGCCAAATAGGAATGCACCAACCATTAATGTAAAGAGAATACGACGCATCTTGTTAAATGGTGCAGAAACTCTAAACAGTACGGTTAATGAAACGACGGTTGCTGATATAACAACGAGTGTTTCAGTGACTTTATCACTCATAGCAAGTGAGTTTTGGAATGCAAAGATAATCAAACTGTTGATCATGACCACTAAAGCACCCGGCAGGGCAGCTTTTAAAATATTCCACAAGAACTTACCTTTAACCTGTTTATTGTTAGGTTCTAAGGCTAAGAAGAATGATGGAATACCAATGACCAAGTAATCAATTAAGATCAACTGGTTAGGTTGAATAGGGTAAACACCTTTTCGAATAATTGCGACAATCGCTAATAAGAATGAAAAGATAGTTTTCGTTAAGAACAGTGTTGAAACTCTTTGTACGTTATTGATAACTCTTCTACCTTCAGAAACAACTTTAGGCATCGAAGAGAAGTTCGAATCAAGTAATACAAGGTGAGATACGTTACGTGCAGCTTCAGAACCTGATGCCATCGCAATCGATGTATCTGCTTCTTTAAGTGCCAAGATATCATTGACACCATCACCTGTCATCGCAACCGTTCTACCATTGTTTTTAAGTGATTCAATGAGTAACTTCTTCTGCTGTGGTGAAACACGACCGAAGACGGTAAAGCGTGATGCAGAACGAACAACTTCTTTGTCTTGCATACCTTCTAATGAAATATATTTATCCGCATTAGCGATACCGGCTCTCTGTGAGATACGTGATACAGTTGCTGGGTTATCCCCTGAAATAACTTTAACATCCACGTTATGTGACTTAAAGTATTCAATCGTATCAATCGCATCTGGACGAATGGTATCTTCAATCATAATTAATGCGAGTGGAACAACTTTACCTTGTACGGTATTATCCACGATATCGCCATCACTAAAGGCAACGGTTAAGACACGATATCCTTCTTGTGATTGCTTATCAACTTCTTTAGCAATTTGATGATAATTTTCTTTAATCACAAATTCTGGAGCCCCTAAGACAAAGGTTCCATAACGATCAAATTGAACTGCAGAAAACTTACGTTGACTTGAAAATGGTATTAATGTTTTATGACGTATACGTTTAGCAGTACCAAAACGTTCAGCAAGTGCATCCGATGTTAAGTTCGGATCATTTTGCGCATTGATCATCGCTGAAATGATGTTTTTTAAAGGTAGGCCTGTATCATTCTTATATTCGATAATACTCTTAACCGTCATCGTACCATCGGTGATTGTTCCTGTTTTATCTAAACAGAGTGTATCGACTCTGGCAAGCATTTCAATACAGTAGAGTTCTTGTACAAGTGTATTGTTTTGAGCTAATCTGATAACTCCAACTGCAAGAGCCATGGACGTTAATAAGAACAAGCCTGATGGAATCATACCAATCATTGCGCCAGCTGTCTTTTGAACGATTTCGTTATATGGAAGTGTAGAATAGTTATCCATCAAATAGAATAAGACAAACGCTAGCGGGATAATTAATGCACCCACAATACGAATGATAATCTTTAATGATCCCAATAAATCAGATTGTGGCTTCTTATATTTTTTAGCTTGATTAGTCAGTTTTTGAATGTAGATGTTATGTCCAACAGCAGTAACTTGTGCGTAACAATTACCTGAAACGATGAAAGATCCTGAATAAAGGGTGTCCCCTTTTTTCTTGATAATTGGATCAGATTCACCCGTTAACAATGACTCATTAACTTCAACAGTACCTTGTCTCACGACAGCATCTGCAGGAATTTGTTTACCTGATGATAAATGTAAGATATCATCGATTACGACATCGGAGATAGCTATTTCGAGTTCTGCACCATCACGTATGACAACACCGGTTGGTGCGGTTAATAACGATAGTTTATCAATGGTTTTCTTCGCTCTGATTTCTTGGATGATCCCAATCGTAATGTTCGCGGTAATAACACCCATGAAAAAGAGTTGTGTAATAGCTGCTTTAACAGAGATTAACCAAGCAGCAATCCCAAAGTTTAAAAAGTTAAAGAATGTAAAAATATTGGTTCTAATGATATTGGGTATCGATTTGGTTGATCCTGTATCACCAATATTAGCAAGACCTGCCATTTGGCGGAGTTCAACCTCTTCTGTTGATAATCCTTTTTCAATTTCAGGATTGTACCGTTCAACGACGATATCATCCTTTGTTTTAACACGTGACTTGAGGTCAATCGCTTCTTGTGGTTCATCATCAAGGGGAACATGCAACCCTAAAGGATCACCTTGCATGGTGACGAGTTCTTCTTTGATAATGGTTTTAGGACCCTTGGTTTTCTTGGGTTTAGGCGTATCTTGAACTGAAACGTCTTCAATCAGCGCTTCTAAATCTTGATTCTGTTGAGATTTGCTGATCTTTTTATCAACCGTTTTTTCCATGCGTCGTTCATCCTTTCTCAATCCACTGGATTGCTTTTAAAATGAGTTCATCAGCTCTTGTTTGATCATTTAAATAGAGATGTCCTAAAAGAGCTTCAAAACCTGTTGCGTGTGCATATGTTTTGGCATCGATATTACCTCGACCTCTACCTGAAGCATTACGACCTCTCTTGAAGATATCGTATTCGTCTTCTGTAATGATCTTTTCATCAATGAAATAAGCCATAATGTTAGCTTGAGCACTACCTGATGTGTAGGTGATGGCTTTCTTGTGTAAATCGTTCACATCGGTCCATTTGTTATCAACCAAATGGGTTCTCACTTTTAATTCATAATAACTATCACCTAAGTAGGCGAGTGTTAATCCATTCACTACATCCATCCTCTTTCGCTTAACTCGCCTCTTAAAACATCGGCACGTGCATAATCTTTTTCACTTCGTGCTTGTTCCCATGCGCGATATAGCGAAAGTGTATCATCGGTTAATTCATAGCGTGGCATGATACCTAAAACATCTAAAATCGTTTTGATTGTTTGATATAAAACAGCGATATGATCGGCATCTTTTTCCTTGTTAATCGCTTTTAAAATGTCATAAACTAACGTGATAACATTGGGAATGTTCATATCGTCGTTCATCCACTTCTTGAAAGTATCGATATAGGTTTGATCGACATCGATGGTAAATGCTTTATGAAGTGAGATGGTTAAAAAAGCTTTTTTAAGGCTTCGTTTTATTTTATCATATTCTTTACTAAATTGAGCCATTAATTCATCTGAGTAGTTAATGGGCATGCGGTAATGATGTCCAACCATGAGAAAGCGGAAAGCGAGTGGATCATATGCTTCAATTAAATCTTTTACCCATGTGATATTACCTAATGATTTACTCATCTTCGTTTGATTCACATCGAGTCTTCCCACATGCATCCAAAACCGCGCGATATGATGATGATCATGAGCACATGTTTGCGCTATTTCATTTTCGTGGTGTGGAAACTTAAGGTCAGTTCCGCCACCATGAATGTCAATTTCGTTACCAAAGATCTCATGATTCATGACGGCGCACTCTGTGTGCCAACCAGGACGACCAACACCCCAAGGTGAAGGATAACGTAAACCATCTTCTGTCGTTTTCCATAGTGAAAAATCACGTGGATCTTCTTTATCATCTTCAAGTGAAATACGAACACCTTGGTTTAATTCATCAATGTTTTGTTTGCTCAGCATACCGTAGTCACTTACTTTGTTAACTCTAAAATAAACACCTGATGGACGCTGATAAGCATAACCTTGATCAATTAAATCTTGGATATATGAAATCATGGGTTGAATATACTCAGTAGCTCTCGGCATCATATCAGGTAAATCACTGTTTAAAGCATGGTTCATGTCGATAAAATTCTTGGTGTATCGCTTAGCTAATTCCTGTTCAGAAATACCTTCTTCTTTTGCTTTATCGATGATTTTGTCATCGACATCTGTAATATTTGATACATATAGGACGTCATAGCCCAGATATGAAAAATAGCGTTTAACAACATCAAAAAAGATGACAGGTCGTGCATTTCCTAGATGAATGTCGCCATAGACTGTAGGTCCACAAACATACATACTCACACGCTTTGGTTGAATCGGTTCAAACGGTTCTATGGTCTGTGTTAATGAATTGTATAAAGTAATCATCTGGTAGCCCTCCTCATTGATTAATTATAGTTGAAATCGTTTAATTATACAAGGAATCTTGCCCAAATAAGCCTTTTTAAGGAGAAGACCACCCATAAATGGGTGATCAGTTTAGATTTTACGAAGCGCATCTAAGATCTCTACCATCGCCCATGTATCCTGTTTACAGTAAGCAAGTAAATCGTCATACGTTTTCTCAAAAACTGACTTTTCCATAAGTGGAAACTTCGCATAAGCCACTAAGGCTTGTGTCCCATTTCCAATGGGCATTCCCTTATAGGTTAAATGGCTAAAGATGGGTAATACTTTTTTAATAGAAAATGATCCATTTAAGTCATTGTGATAGTAATTGATCACTTTGCCTTCCTCTTCATCAAAACCTAATGTCTTAAATAGTTTTGAGTTACCTCTAAGGAGATACATCAAATCAAATAACCTGTCAACCATGTTAAGTAAACGTTCACGATATTCTGGAAAAATTACTGCCATTTCTTTAAGTCGGGTTTGTTCAAACGATTGATTATAAACCATGATCGACCCGCCATCAGGTTTGATGACATTTAGCATGTTTTCAACAAGCTCTCTTCTTAGATCATGATGTGAGGTGGCAATATATGAGTAATTATCTTTGTCTTTATCACAGACACCAGGTTCATGCTCGATATGAATCGAGTATTGGAAAAGCGATTGTGTATATGGAACTTCACCTTTAAAACGGGGTAGTGGACAAGGGAATGTTTCAAAATCAAGATGATAAATCGGGTATTTTAATGATTGAATACCCGCTCTAATCTTAGAGACATGGTAAAAAGGTTCACCTGATTCAATGACGTTACGCTGAATCTTGTTATTTTCACGTTTTAACCATTCGCGTGGAATATCTAATGCATCGACATATCCTTCATTGATTAAGTCAAAACGATCATGTTTAACACCAACTTCATCTTCAAAACCCACATGATTTTGAAGATAAGTAAAGATGCTATTTTTTTCAGGGAGTTTGTTGTAACAGATTGGATAAAAGATACATTGGCGTGTATCTTTACGTTGACAATGGGGTCCCAAATCGACTGGATTAGCATTCATGGTGTTTAACCGGTTAATCACGGTTTCAACATCTTGATCGATGATGGGCATCATTTTTTCAGTGAGTGAGGTCACATCAATCATCTTGACGATATCATCTCCATAGATGGGGTGGTTATCTTCATCAGTTAATCCTTCGTGGACATATTCGGCATTTAAAACAACTAAGTAATATTTTCTTTTTTTAGGTGTGTTGATGGTGTGCTCCAAAACATATCGTTGATATGAAATATCATAGATGTAGCGACCTTCTTTGGTCAGCCTGTTTTTAAAGCGTTCGATTTTAGCAAGATATTGATCGTTCACACAACCACCAACATCTTCTTGTAACATCAAAATGCCTTCAGGAGATTCAACGAATAGGGGCACTTTTTCTTTATCGTCATTTTTATAACTTTTTTCAATGAACTTCTTTGATGTGGTTGCTTTAACTTCAAAAACACGGATGTTTTTCTCATCCTCTTGATAACCATCAAGGAAGCAGTAAAAATGAAAACCATCTTTTTCATAATTGAATCGTTTTTGTTTATACGTATCTAAACTATACGTGACATCGCCTCGATACTTCTTTTCAATGATATGCCCAGCTAAAATTTCAATTTCAGAATAGTAAGGCATCATAACTTCCATTTGAGGATCTTCTTTTGTTAATAAATCAATATCTTCATCTTCTTCATCATCATGATCATACATGGATGAAAGTAGTATATTCTTTTTTTCTTGGTTTTCTAAACTGATTAAATCTTCTAATTCAGGATCATCTGAAAAAGAGACAACAGCTTTTGTCTTATCGCGATAGATATCATCGAGTGCAGCAAATCGATTACATCTGATATAATTAATAAACTTTGTTTTAGATATTTTCATCTTCATAACACCCCTTGTGTTTATTATAACCTAAGATTTAAATGAACTATATGGCAATCTTCGATGGGATGATAAATCATGGTTGAAAAACTTATATTTTTATATTTATTTAACATGTTTTCCCATACTTCAAATAAAAAGTGGAACACTAGAGTAGATAGAGTGAACAACAAAAGGAGGCGTTCTAGAAATGAAAAAATGGATTTTTGGATTAAGCTTTATCGGTTTATTAGCACTAGGTATTACTTATGTGAGTTTAGGGGTATTTGCTGAACCTGCGAATTATGATGGTGTTGCACTCTCATTAGAAACAGATGAATTTGGTGAATACAGTCTTGAGGATATGTTAACTGCAGCACTTCTTGATGAGTACTTGGCACAAGCCACTTACGAACAAATCATTAATACATATGGGGATGTTAAACCCTTTACAAACATTGTCTTAGCTGAACAGCAACATATCAACTTATTGTTACCACTTTTTGAAACTTATGGTATCAGTGTTCCAGAAAATCAGGCAGCTAGTCAAGTCGTTCTTCCTGATTCCATTGCTAGCGCATTAGCAACCGGTGTTGAAGCAGAAAAAGCTAACATAGCGATGTATGAAGCATTTCTTGCACAAGACAACTTAAATGATGATGTTAGATCAGTCTTTGAATTACTCAAAACAGCTTCTGAACATCATTTAGCAGCATTCTCAAAAGATCGTTTAAATGGTGCAGGTTATAACTTCATGTACCAGATGAGAAACATGTTTCGTCAAGGCGGAAGTCAGAATCAATCATCTCGTCAACAACAAAGAGGTTGTTAAACTCTAAAAGAAAAGCACATTTCGCAATGTGCTTTTTTTACGTTTTAAAGTTTCTATTCTGCTTGTGATAACCAAGTATTGATAAATTCACTATTGAAGAATTCATCCGTTGATAAAATCACATCAATCAAGTCATTAGCTGTTTCATCGACATCATTAATCATTAATCCTAAATCACCAAAGTAACTAAATACGTTATCACCTGAAGAACTGAGGTTAGCGATTAATTGTGATGCTCTAAGATTTACATCATCTGAAACATGTACTGTGATGACTGCTTGATCTGAATATCTTAAATTACCCAGACTATCTTTACTTGTAATATATGCGCCATATAATCCACCGACAAAGAATGACTTATTAACTTCTGCTTCAAAATCGTTCTTTTCATGATTTAATGTGATTGATCCGCTATAGAGCGCTTGATTGACATTGCTATAAGCAATACCAGCGATACCACCCACATAAACTGCATAACTTGCATCGGTTGTTCCTTCAGCAGTACCAAAGTCTAAATCAACAGTGACGTCACCTGATGAAACTAGGTTTTCAACAGATAAGTTAATGTTTCTCGCGTTATGATAACCGATAACGCCACCGACATTAATGTTTAAATTACGGTCTTTTAGGCTTGCTCCAGCAATGTTAACTAAAACATCTGCAGCAGAATCAATATCTTTAAGTTTCGCATCTTCACCAAGTAAACCGACAGCTCCACCTACACGAATACGTCCATATGAGGTTGATTTAACAGAAACAACGGTATTATCCAAAGATGCAGATTGTACTAATCCGCGTGATTCACCAACTAAACCACCGACATAGGCTTGTACAGTTGATGATGTTTGATAATAAATCGATGAATTAATAACAGACACATTTTCAATCGTAGCGGTTGTTGATGCGATATAACCTGCAACAATACCCACACGTGATGATGTTGTCATCTCTAATGGTTCTGCTTCAGTACCAATGGTCACATTGTCGAATGTGACATTTTTAATTGAACCACTTGATACATAACCAAATACACCTGTATATTGAAGCACTTTATTAAATGTAATATTCTTTAAAGCAAATCCTTGTCCATCAAATGTACCTGAGAAAGGTGATGAGAAAGGTGATGAGAAGGTTGTTCCTTGAAAATCGATATCGTTATCGAGCACGTAATTACCTGCGCGATTGTTAACCATATCTAAAAATTCAGCTGGTGTTGTAATATGAACAGTTTCAGCAGAAGCTAAATTGATTTCGCGGTCAATTAATGTGACAACATTTCTACCAATGGTTGCGAACACGTTCAACGTATAAACAACTTCATTTTTTAAACCGCTGATTTGATAATCAACAAGTTCAGCAAAATCCGAAATATCTTTGGTGTGTGCCACTTTATCTTCATCATCGTAAAGTGTTAATGTCACTGCACCTGTAATTTCTTCTTCTGGATCTGAAATTTCAATTGTAAACGTCATCGATGTTAATTCAACATCTAAACCTGTCATGGTTGCGGTGACTTCACCTGCTTTATCCTGACATGCTACGAGCATAAAACCAACAAATAATACCGCTATTAATGTTACCAATTTTTTCATGATTCACCTCTGAGTTGAAGTATAGTTTGATTCAAACGATTGATCACACGGTCTTTACCGAGTAATGCTAACGAAATAGGTAGTGAAGGTCCATGCATGTCTCCCGTAGTTGCAATTCTTAGACCCATAAAAAGTGGTTTTCCTTTGGTTTGTGTATCTAAACCTGTTTGTTTAATTAAAGGTTCAATACCTTCTGGTGTAAAGTCACTGACTAAGAGATGATCTCTAAACACTTCTAAAAGTCGTGAACTTTGATTTTCAACCAAGAATTGGAATGCTTCTTCTTGAATCCTGAAATCATCATGGAAGAACGCATTGTGTAGTTCAACAATTTCTCCGATATAACTCATACGGTCTTGAAGTAATCCAACTAAAATCTTTAACCAATCTTCTGTTGGAACAACAATACCTGCTTTTTCAAGGTATGGTCTTGAGAGATTTGCTAATTCATCAACACTTAATTTTTTGATATAGCGGCTGTTGATGTATGCTAATTTATTCTTATCAAACATAGCGGGTGCTTTTGATAAGCGAGAAGGATCAAATTGTTCAATGATCTGATCTTGTGTTAAAATTTCTTCATTGCCTTGTGGAGACCAACCGAGCAGTGAAATAAAATTAAACATCGCTTCTGGTAAATACCCCATATCTTGATATTCTTTAATAAACTGAATGACGTTCTTATCACGTTTAGAAAGCTTTTTCTTTTGTTCGTTGACGATAATCGTCATATGACCAAACTCCGGAACTCGCCAACCTAATGCACGATAAACCAACATTTGTTTAGGTGTGTTTGTGATATGTTCTTCACCACGCAAAACGTGTGTGACCTTCATCAAATGATCATCGATCACCACAGCAAAGTTATAGGTAGGAATACCATTATCTTTCACCATGATCCAGTCTTCAACATCTTTTGAGTGAAATTTAAGTTCACCACGAACCAAATCTTTAAATGTGAGTTCAACATCACTGGGTACTTTAAATCGAATCGCGTATGATTCAGAATTCTCACGATACTCCTTATAAGCATAACCCATCTCCAAAAGCTTTTCAGCATATTCTTTGTAGATGTCTAAACGTTCAAGTTGACGATAGGGACCGTACTTACCACCTTTATCAGGTGATTCATCCCAGTCTAAACCCAACCACTTCAGATTAGATAATTGTGACTCCTCGCCACCCGGTACATTTCGAAGAACGTCTGTGTCTTCGATTCTGACAATAAAATCGCCACCGAAGTGACGTGCGTACAAATAATTGAAAAGTGCACTGCGTGCATTACCGATATGCAGCTGTCCTGTTGGACTAGGTGCATAACGCACTCTAACCTTATGTTCCAAATTGATCCCATCCTTACATGCACTATTGATTATACAATAATCAGTTTTATTTAACAACAAAATCTAAAAATAACGGAAATTACTCATAATTTAACGTACCATCATACCCGATGGAACGCAAATATTGATTGGCTTGTTTCCGTGTGCGGAAAACAACAACCTTTTCCTTATACGCCATTTCAAACTTGTTTAGTAACTGTCTTGAATCTTTTTTACGACCACCAAAAAGGATCCACCACACAAAACTTAAATTAAGCCGTTCTTTGCATCCTACACACACAGAATCGCGATTCTGATTGTGATATTTGAACCGACGAACAATCGCGCCATAGAGGCATTTAAAGCGGTTAAAATTGAAGATGAAAATCTGATCTGCTTCATCAAATCGTTCTGTAGCTAATCTGCGGTAAAAACCATCGATGATCCAATCTTTTTGATTCATAAATGCTTTAATTTCTGAAGCGACTAATGTCTTATCTCTTTCTACCCAATTGGGTTCAAAGAATATTTTATCAATGTGAAGAACAGGAATGTGATAGACATGTGCTAATCGCTTTGAAAATGTTGATTTACCTGAACTTGAGTGACCAATAACTGCAATTTTCATATGCTTACTCCACCTCTTCTAAAATTGATAACAAATTGCCTTTCATCTTTTTCGCATCTCCTTGTTTAACAAAGAGCATCGTGAATAACGATAAGGTGACAAAAAAGGCTGCATAAGGAAATAGAATAATACGTCCATAGTGATCCATAAGGACACCTGATAAGATAGGGGTAATGATTTGAGCAGACATCGACGCTGCATAATAGTAACCTGTATAACGTCCAACATCGTACCCCTTTGAAACTTCAACAACCATGACATAGGTATTAATACCAATCATGGTCCATCCTATACCTGCAAGTGCAATCATTCCTGCGATTAACCATGAGTTTCCTTCACTGATTCTTGCTGCACTCATCAGTGCAACAATCATGAGTACCATCCCTAAAAGGACAGTTCTTCTTCGACCTAAAACCATGGATAATAAACCAATCGGTAAAATCGCAATGATGACGACGGCTTGAGCAACGATGAACTGATAATCAAAATAATTTAAGTTTAATACCTTGGGCAAATAATCCGCAAGTTTACTCATCACTGCATTATACCCCATAAAGAGTAAAAAGACTGATGCTAAAAGAAAATAAAGTGACATTCGTCGTTTGATCGTTAACGATTTTAACGTTTTTTTCGGTTGATTTTGAATTTGTTCTGGTGCTATACCTAACTGCTTATCAATCGCTTGTTTTTCTTTAACGAGTTTGGGTTCATCAACTTTCCAAAGGAAGATGATTAATGTGATAATCATCACGACACCTACAATAATAAAGACGATACCATGATGATCATAAGCGTGTTTATTTAGTCCTGATAACATAATGATATAAACAGCAAGTATACCACCTAAAGCACCCATTAAGGTAATGATGGCATTGGCTTTTGAACGTAAAGGTTTAATGGTTACGTCAGGCATGAGCGCAACTGCAGGTGATCTAAAGATGGCCATAGCAACTAAGGAAATAAATAAGATGCTTCCAAAAATAATCAAATTCAGTGGGTTTTGTGCTGTTACTTCCCAAGCTCGATCAGATAAATAGGTATAATACATATCCTTAATCGTGGATAGATCACGATTATTTAACGTTTCACCATTATCAGCTAATATCGCTAACATAGGATCTTTAATTTGATCCTGATATTCCGTTAACTCACGATAACTGATATCTCCAAGAAGAAACGCATTTTGTCTTTCATCATCCATTTGATCAATGACGATATACCAATGATCGCGTTCTTTTGAATCGATATCATCACCAAAGGCAATATCGTAATGCTCTTCAACAATGTCGGTAGCTTGAATCTTTAATGTTTGAAGATAATCTGCATAGGATAAAAACATAAAAGCGAAAGCTGCTAAAATCGTACCCACAATAATATAAGGTGTTCTTCTTCCTTTTTTGGCATTACTTTTATCTGATAACGCACCAAAAAGTGGCAGTAAGATCACTGCCATGATGTTATCGATTGCCATCACAATGCCTGACCATGTTTGATTAAGTCCAAACTTGTCAATCATCGTACGAGCAATCATCATATCATAGGTTTGCCAAAACAAGGAAATAATAAAGAAAATCAGACCAATATAAAACGTATTTCGGTAATTCAGCTTCATAAATTTCACCTATACGATGATATTATAACATAAAAAAAGAAAGGGACCCAAAAGGGTCCCAATGAATTAACGCTTTGAGAATTGTGATGCTTTTCTTGCCTTCTTTAAACCGTACTTCTTTCTTTCCTTAGAACGAGGATCTCTCGTAACAAGGCCAGCTGGTTTTAAAGTTAGGCGTAGTTCTGGATTAATTTCCATAAGTGCGCGAGTGATACCTAAACGGATCGCACCTGCTTGACCTGAAAGGCCACCACCATAGACATTAACAGAAATATCATATTTGCCTTCACTTTCAGTGAGTGTTAATGGTTGAAGAACGTCAAGACGTACTGCAGGAGATGGTAGGTATTCTTCGAATTCACGGCCATTGATCAAAAATGATCCTTTACCGTGAGTAAGAATAACACGTGCTACTGAGCTCTTGCGACGACCGGTTCCTAAGTATTGTACTTTTTCTTTAGCCATGACTTATTATACCTCCAATTTTTCTGGTTGTTGTGCAATGTGTTTGTGTTCAGGTCCTGCATAAACAAAGAGTTTCTTTGCCATTTGTGCACCTAAGTTTGTATGTGGTAACATACCAACAATTGCTTTTTCAACCATACGGGTTGGAAATTTAGCCATAACATCTTTAGCAGCTGTTTCCTTAAGACC
>CAZETB010000043.1:0-14300 GCA_964514865.1 uncultured Mariniplasma sp.
GAGTTAAAGCACTACCCATGTTGGCTGCAATCGTCTGTAAAATGATAATGATAACAGCATATTTCTCTTTTTTTGTATGTTTTGTGATAAAGATTGTAAAAGGAACTAATGTTAATAAAACAGCATCATTCGTGAGCAACATACCCAAAAAGAAGGTAACGATAATGATCATGAGCGCGATCCATTTAATCGACTTTAAGTGTTCAATCAGTTTGGTTGCTACAAAATCAAAAAAGTGTGTTTCATAAATACCAGAAACAGCTAACATTAACGTAAACATAATGACTAATACTTTAACATTGATATAATCCACATAAGCTTCTGATGGTGTAATCAAAAACATAGAGAGAATAGCGAATGAAAAAGCGATGAGAAATACTTTATCTTTCAGCATGAAATGTAGGAAATTTTTCATATATCTAATATCACCTAACCTGATTTATTATATACCTTTCTTTAGAAAAGTAAATGATTTTTCACACTTTTATTTTAATTTCATTCAGTTAATGGACTATAATGAAAACAAGGAGGATTTGCAATGAAAAATCAAGTACAAAAAGATCTTGAACCAACGCAATTTGATGCGTTTTGGCAAGATGCTTCCAGAGAACTTAAACAAATTCCATATGGATTAATACAAGATAACATCTACCAACTTGATGGTATAGATGAAGTATGTGATTTTCACTATTTTGGTGCGAAAAGAGAATTGATTTTTGGTTTTTATCTTCGACATTCACATAAAAAAAGTCCTACCATCCTCATGTTTCATGGATATGGTTGGCATAAAGGTGAACCACTTGACTTTAAAGATTGGTATGATTTAGGAGTCAATGTTTTTTCGATTGATATCCGAGGACAAAAAGGTCAATCAAAAGATTTATTTCCATATTCCGAAGGGGATAAACGATTGATGACTCGTGGTCTTTTGCATCCTGAACATTATTATTTAAAACATGTTTATCAAGATGGTATGCAATTGATTGAGCTTGTTAAGACATTATCATTTGTTGATCAAGATCATATCATTTTGAATGGTGCTTCACAAGGCGGAGGAATTGTCTTTGCACTTGCAGGATTAAAGGATGTGTGTTTAACGTTTGCAGATGTTCCAAGTTATAGCAATTTTAGAGGGCGAATGGATACAAAGAATGGATCTGTTAGAGAAATTGTTGACTTTATTCAGGAACACCATCTTGATCGAGAAAAATTAATAAAAAACTTACAGTATTTTGACCTTATTCATTTTGCAAAGAGAGTAAAATCACCAGTTATTGTTTCGGTTGGTTTAAAAGATGACATATGCCCTGTTGTGTATTTTATGCCTGCATATGAAGGATTAAACGTCGATAAAAAGATATACGAATATCCAGATGCAGGACATGAAGGTGGTAGTATGGTTCATCATGCGATTAAACTTGAATTATTGAAATCATACTTAAGTAAGATATAGTCTTTCAGTATGAGAATAACTCATCATGAAACATGATATAATGATGAAGAGGTTATAACATGGATAATATATATATTAAGTTTTATGAGCAACAAACAAGAAAATTACATAAAGATCATTTAGGAGACGTGGATTTAAGTCAATACATCTACTTAGTCTACGAAGATCCTTACTATATTTTGAAACCAGATATTTTAATTGGTCGCTTAGATCATAAAAAGACCTTTGGTTTTTTAAGACAGGAATTAGAAGATATCTATCTAGAACAAAGAGATATGATGGATGCGATGCATGATGATATCGTTTTAGTTAAAGAAGGTGTTGAACCACGTATTGTTTTAATTGTTAAGCGTGCGTTATCGCTTTTAGTAGCAACCGTAAAGAAAACCAAACGCGGTTTGTTCTTTGAAACAGATACTTATATCGATAGACGTCTTGAAGTTGAAGGTGATGAAAACCTTGTGTTTGGTCATGTCGTTATGCTTGAAGTTGAATCGATTGATCAGTTTGCAATCTACACTAAAGTTAAAAAGATTATTGGTCATATCAATGATCCTGATATTAATACATTAAAGATTGTTGCAGCATATGATTGGCCACAAAAGTTCTCAGATGACGTGATGAAATCTGTTGATGAACTTCATATCGATATTGAAGAAGAAAAGAAAACAAGACTCGATTTATCAAAAGAACTCATTATCACGATTGATGGTAAAGATGCGAAAGACTTAGATGATGCCATCAGTTTAGAATTTAAAGATGATCATTATATTTTAGGTGTTCACATCGCCGATGTTTCACATTACGTCAAAGAGGGTACAGCATTAGATGATGAAGCGTTTAAACGTTCAACCTCATCATATTTAGCTGATCGCGTGATCCCGATGTTACCTCATAAGTTATCGAATGACTGGTGTTCGTTAAATCCACATGAAACAAAACTAACATTATCATGTATCATGACACTTGATATGGATGCTAAGGTTGTTGGTTATGATATTCAAAAATCATTTATTGAAAGTAAACGTCGGATGAATTATGATGAAGTGAATCAATTCTTACTTCATGACCAATCATTAGGTGATGAAAAGATTGAAAAGATGCTTATTCTCATGAACGAACTTTCTCAAAAGCTTAAGCAGATCAGAAAAAAACGTGGCGAGATTGAATTTGAATCTTCTGAATTAGGTTTCATCGTGGATGATAAAGGTCGTGTACTAGATGTTTATGAAAGAAAAACCGATGAAGCAGAAGAACTGATTGAATCGTTTATGCTCATCGCGAATGAAACGGTTGCTTTCCACATGTTCCACGCGAACTTACCATCGTTATATCGCATTCATGAACAACCTGATCATATCAAATTAAAGATTGCTCTACAGACTGTACAGCGCTTAGGTTTCCCTGTTAACTTCAAACAGTTAGGACAACCTAAACCACTTCAAATCTTAACAGAACATACATCAAACACACCTTATCAATATGTGGTACACATGATTTTACTTCGCGCGATGCAAAAAGCTAAATACAGCGAAGTTCTTTCACCTCATTATGGACTCGGTGCTAGATTTTACACACATTTCACATCACCGATCAGACGTTACCCTGACCTTATGGTGCACAGACTCATCCATCACTTTGTCTTAGGTGAATCAACAAACTATAAAAAAGATGTCTATCATTTCGAAGAAATCATGGCTGATGTTGCACAACATACCTCCGATCAAGAAAGAAAAGCTATCCAAATGGAAAGAGATGTCTCCAAGCTTAAATCATGTGAGTATATGTCTGATAAAATTGGAAATCGTTACAAAGCCATTATTTCTCAGATGATGCCATCTGGTATGTTTGTGAAATTATCCAATGGTATAGAAGGATTTGTTCCACTGCGCGTTTTAGATGATTATTACATGTATGATGAAGCTAATCTCACATTTGTAGGTAATCGTGGCAAACGTTATCGTTTAGGAGATACCATTAAGGTTGAATGTTTAGATGTCGATCTCGCTCAAAAGAAGATGGATTTTGGCATCGTTGATAAAAAGAAAAACAAGAAGGAAGTCATGTATGAAACTTATCGCTCAAAACAAAAAGGCAAGGCATGATTATTTCATCGAAGAATCGTATGAAGCAGGTCTTAAACTTTTAGGTAGTGAAATTAAATCGATTAGACTGGGCAAAGTCACTGTCAATGATTCATTTGTCACCATTAAAGATGGTGAGGCTTTTGTGCATAACATGCACATCGCAAAATATGACTTTTCAAACAGGTTTAATCACGATGAAACACGACCTAGAAAATTATTATTACATAAAAAAGAAATCTTAAAGTTGTTTAGTAAAACTAGAGAACAAGGATATACGTTAATACCGCTCAAGGTTTATTTAAAAGATGGTTTAGCAAAAGTTGAAATTGGCTTAGCAAAAGGTAAAAAAGACTTTGATAAGCGTGAGACTCTCAAAGAAAAAGACGCAGATATGCGTTTAAAGAAACTGATGAATCGAAGAGGTTAATCTATGCCTAAAGTCGGTCTAGCCCTCGGGGGTGGGGGTGCCAGAGGTTCCTATCAAATCGGTGTTTTAAGAGCACTTGAAGAAGCGGGAATCCTTCACAACATTGAACATATTTCAGGGACATCAATTGGTGCGATCAACACACTCATGGTGATGGCAAAGCTTTCCTATGAACGGATGATTGAGATTTGGGAAATGATACATAATTCTGATATTTATGGTCATAAATTAGAGAAACTCAAATTTGATAAAATTGGTTTATTCTCCCTCAAAGAAATGTATGATAAACTTTGTGAACAAGTATCCTTGTCAGAAATTAGAGAAAGTAAAATACAAGGGTATGTTACAGCGGCACGTATTAAAAAAGGATCAATGATTGATCAAGTATTACTCCATCGTATGAAAAAAGAAGTCTTTCATCTAAATGATGTTGAGGATCCACATAAAGCTGTTTTAGCTTCAGCATCCATTCCTGTTTTATTTGGTTCGACTGAAATTGATGATCAGTTTTATGTTGATGGTGGTACCATTGATAATTGTCCGATTAGACCTTTAATCGAACAGGGATGTGACATCATTATTGCAGTACCAATTGATGGCAGATTCCATCATAAGACATATCAAGATGATGATATCTTACTAATCAATATGGAAGCTAGGAAGTTGTTCTCCATTACGATGTTAGACATCCTTGATTTCAAACCAGAGGATGTCAAATATAAATCTAACTATGGTTATCTCATGGGTAAATCCATGATTGAAAAATGCAAGAACGATCAACTATTTGATGGCACATCATGGGTTAAACCAGAAGGTCATCACTATTACATATTATCTAAAGATGAAGAACAAAAGGTTAAAGAAGAGGTAGCGACATGGAATTAGATTTAATTAGACTGATTCAATTGATGAGAAATCCTTTTTTTGATCAACTATTTTATTGGATTACACAATTAGGTGATCAAATCGTATTTATTGGGGTTGTTGTGATCATCTACTGGACAATTGATAAAAAGTTTGCACATAAATTTACGTTTGCCTTTATGATGAGTGCACTTGTCAACACCGGACTCAAAGTCATCTTTAAACGTATTAGACCGTTTTATTATCAAGGCATCACTGCCGAAGAATCATGGTTAACCACAGGTTATTCATTTCCTTCAGGTCATGCACAAGCATCTGGGGTCTTAGGATACACAGCATTTTATGCGAGTAAGAAGACAAAAGCACATTGGCTAAAATATGTTGGATGGTTTATCATTATTTTGGTACCATTTTCCAGAATGTATTTAGGTCAACATTTCTTAAGTGATGTTGTTGTCGGGTTAATCTTAGCATTAGGTTTAACACACGTAACGTTTAAACTCGTTGATCTCATGGGTGATGATGAACACGTCTATACACTCATGTTAGCCCCCTTATTCTTATTAAGCCTTTTCTTCTTTAGAAATCATGATGTCTATGTCGCAGTTGGTGGCTTTGTTGGATTTGCTGTAGGCTATTATGTTGAAAAGAGATGGATTAAATTTGATGTGAAAGCTTTATGGTGGATTCAAATCATCAAAGTCGTCTTTGGATTAGCAATTGCATTTCTTATAAAAGAAGGTTTAAAAGTTGTTTTTCCAGAAAAAATCTTCTTTGATTTTATCAGATATTTATTGATTGGAGTATGGGCAGCATGCGGTGCGCCTTTCGTATTCAAACATGTCATATCACATTTTAAAAAAACCGTTTAATGAGTTAACAGTTACTGAACTTTATCAGATCCTTGATCTTCGGTCAAGGGTTTTTATCATTGAACAGACCTGTATATACCCTGAACTTGATTACTTAGATCAGATGAGTATGCATTATATGCTATATGATGGTGATACCTTAGCCAGTTATATTAGACTTATTCCACCTGGATATAAATTTAAGGAACACGCGATTTCGCGTGTGGTATCAGATCCTTTATATCGCCAACATGGTTACGCCACCAAATTGATTAAAGAAGCTATGGAAGATATCAAAGGTTGTCCCATCCGTATATCAGGTCAAGCTTACTTAAAAACATATTATGAGCATTTAGGATTCAAAGTTGTTCGTGGACCTTATCAAGAGGATAATATTCCTCATTATGAAATGATATATATTTAAAATATATGTAAAACTTGCATAGTTATCAGAAATGTGATAAAATTTTGATGTAAAAAAGCAAAATTAGAGTAATCTAATGACGCAAAGCTATAGGGTCTTAATCAAAGACAGCCAGTTGCCAGCTATTTTGTTGCTAGTTTTTCTTTTTTAGAGGTTTTGAATATGAGAAAAATAAGAAAAAAATACCTCTTAATCATTTTATCAATCATGCTGATCATCAGTAATTTTTCTTTATCTTTTGCATATTGGGCTTCAAACGTACAAGGTGCATCACAGCAAGGATCGGGTACCGTGGTAATCGGTTCTTGGGTACCTACAGGTTATGTGGGCATCACCCAGACAGGTGCTGGTGATTATATAACATTGAATGAAGTTACTGCGACAGGTAAGTATATCTTGATGGAAAATATATCAAACATTTCATTATCACCTTTGGGAGGAACTTCTGAGTTTACGGGTGAATTTTATGGAAATGGTTTTTCAATCAGTAACATCACGATTATTGGTTCATCTGGAAATATGGGTTTATTTAGTATTAATAACGGTATTATCAGTGGAGTTACCTTAAATAACATCACGATTAGTAATAGCAGTTCGAGTGATAAAACTGTTGGTGGATTGGCTGGCATTAATAAACAATTGATTGAAAAGAGTTATGTCACCGGTAGTATCACAGTCACAACAGCAAAAACATCTTCTGGGTGGTTTTCTGGAGGAACAGCAACGATCTACGCAGGTGGACTTGTTGGACTAAATGAAGGTAGCATTAAGTATAGTCATGCTGCTGTTAATGTTACTGCATCAGCAAGTCAAACGGGTGGCTTTTTAGGAACTGCAAACGCCTATGCGTATGCGGGTGGACTAGTTGGCTACAGTACATCAACAAATGCTATAGAAGAAAGTTATGCAAATGGCAATATATCCGCATCAGCTTCTCGAAGCGGTGCAACCTTCGGAACCACAACACCTTATGCAGGTGGATTAGTCGGTCGTTCAACTGGAACAGGTGGTATTATGAATAGTTTTGCTACAGGTAATGTTACAGTGAACACAGGAAGTAATGTGGGTGGTTTGGTTGGTGATAGTGATGCAACAGTTGCTAATAGTTATCGCAGAGATGGCCAACTTATAAACGGAACTCTTAACGGTGGTAACACCATAGGAACTCTGGCAACTGAAAGTCAGTTGAAATCCAGTGAATGGATGATAAATAATGCTTTGTGGACAGTTGAGATATGGTCATTTGATACAGTTAACTATCCAAGATTAAAACGAAATCCTTATTGATATATGGTTTACTTTATACAATATTTATGCTAAAATATAAACGCGATGAACAAAAGGAGTAACAACACCCTTCTTATCATAGAGACTTCGTGGTTGGTGGAAACGAAGAAGAAGACCTGTGAACGCTATTTGGGAGCAAAAGGTATGTCGGCCTTAACGACATTTGAGGGCTAGATTTTTCTAGAACTAAGGTGGTACCGCGTAAACTATTACGTCCTTAGAATTTGCTAAGGGCGTTTTTTCTTGAAAATGGAGGAAAAGTTATGAAATACATGACAGCTGCACAGATTCGTCAAACATGGTTAGACTTTTTTAAGTCAAAAGGGCATAAGGTCGAAGCATCAGCTTCACTCGTTCCACAAAATGATCCAACATTACTTTGGATCAATGCGGGTGTTGCCCCACTAAAAAAATATTTTGACGGCACAGAAAAACCACAGAACCCAAGAATCACCAATGTTCAAAAATGTATTCGAACGAATGACATCGACAATGTCGGAAGAACTGCTAGACATCATACATTTTTTGAAATGTTAGGTAATTTTTCAATTGGTGATTATTTTAAAGATGATGCTATTGCTTGGGGCTTAGAGCTATTAACAGATCCTAAGTGGTTTGGTTTTCCTCTTGATAAACTATATATGACTTATTATCCTGATGATGTCGATGCGAAAGATCGCTGGATTTCATTAGGTGTTGATCCCTCACATCTTATTCCTAGAGCTGATAACTTTTGGGAAATAGGTGCAGGTCCTTGTGGCCCTGATACAGAGATTTATTTCGATCGTGGTGAATCTTATGATAAGCGGGGTAAAGAACTCATTGAAGATGATCTTGAAAATGAACGTTATATTGAGATTTGGAATATCGTTTTTTCACAATTCAATTCAAAACCTAACTTAACACGTGAAAACTATCCAGAACTTCCTTCAAAAAATATTGATACAGGTGCTGGACTCGAACGGTTCTGCTGTGTGATTCAGCAGACTGAAACGAACTTTGAAACAGATCTTTTCTTCCCAATCATCAAGCATACCGAAGAATTATCTAGTGTTAAGTATGAAGGACAAATGGCATTTAAAGTGATTGCAGATCACATTAAAGCCTTAACATTTGCCATTTCTGATGGTGCGATTCTATCCAATGAAGGACGAGGCTATGTTTTAAGACGTCTTTTACGTCGTGCTGTGAAATACGGTAGAAAATTAGCATTAAATCAACCTTTCTTACATATGCTCGTTGATGATGTGGTTAACACCATGGGAGTTTTCTATACCAACTTAAATGAAACTAAAGATATCGTTAAAAAGATTGTCTTAAAGGAAGAACAAAAGTTCCTTGAAACGATTAACGAAGGTGAAAAGCATTTATTAGATGCGATTGCTAAAGAAGGTAAAGTTGTCAGCGGAGAAACTGCATTTAAGCTATATGACACCTATGGATTCCCCATTGAACTCACATTAGAATACGCAGAAGAACAAGGTGTCACCGTTGATTTAGATGCTTTCCAAATCGAATTAGAACGCCAAAAAGAACGCTCTAGAGCAGCAAGAACTGATTCAGGTTCAATGAAGGCTCAAGAAGAAGCATTCTTAAACTTTACAACACCCTCACGTTTTATTGGCTATCATACGTATCAAACTGAAGCTAAAGTGATCAAAGTCTTCCCACAAGGCATTGTGTTAGATGAAACACCATTTTACGCAACATCAGGTGGACAGGTTGCAGATAAGGGATGGATCAATGGTTTAGAGGTTACTGATGTGTTTAAACTTCCTCATGGACAGTTCTGTCATCAAGTTGAAGGTGACTACCAAGAAGGTGATGAAGTTTTAGCTGTCGTCGATCAAAAAGAACGTGCAAAGACTATGAAAAACCATAGTGCTGCACATCTTTTCCATCAAGCGATTAAAGAAATTTTTGGTAAGCATGCGAACCAACAGGGTTCTCAAGTCGCACCATGGAGTTGGCGTTTTGACTTTAACCATTATGAAACAGAAACTGATGAGCGTATTTTAGAAGTTGAAAAACTTGTTAAAACATATATTTTAGAAACACCACTCGATGTTGTTATTAGAGAATTACCGATTGAAGAAGCTAAAAAACTAGGTGCTATGGCACTGTTTGGTGAAAAATATGGTGATATCGTTAGAGTTGTTGACATGGGATGGAGTAAAGAATTCTGTGGTGGTACACACGTTAAGAACACCAAAGAAATTCTAGATTTCGCGATTACTTCTTATGAATCGATTGGCTCAGGTATTTACCGCATGGAAGGTGTTACTGGGGTTAACATAGATGAACAGATGAAAAAGTACTTACAACCTTTCTTCTTAGAAATTGCGCAGATCACAGATAAGATTAAGCGTTTAGATGAAAAATTAAGTATACCAACAGAACCAAAGATTATCGGTTCTTATCAAGATATCATCAACTACAGAAACTATGTCGATCAGTTAAAAGAGTTATCAAAACAGTATGAAAAAGAAGCACAACGTGCTAAACAACAAGACGTGCTTAAGAATTTAGATGACTATATTCAAGATGTTAATCAAAAGAGACAACTCATTCAAACAGAAGGGTTAGATCAAAAGGTTTTAAAACAGTTAATTGATGCACTCTATGATAAAATAAAAGCAGAAACACTTTTCTTATTAAACGTGACAGATGGGAAAGCTACATTTCTCTGCAAGAGCGAATTAAATGATGCGAATGAACTTGTTAAGTTAGCAGCATCAGTTACCTCAGGTTCTGGTGGTGGAAAAGGCCAGTTTGCACAAGGCGGCACGCAAGATTTAAGTAAGTTAGATGTTGCTGTCGAAGAGATTAAAAAACGCTTATGAAACGCTATTTAGGACTTGATTTAGGAAGTAAAACGGTTGGGGTTGCTATCAGTGAATCGGGTATTATCGCGAGCACACTCACGACCATTAGATTTACTGAAAATCAGTATGAAGAAGCAGCTAACGCTGTAAGTTTGTTGATGAAAGAACATCAAATTGATACGGTTATTTTAGGTTTGCCTAAACATATGAATAACGATATTGGTATCAGAGGGAAAATCAGTGAATCATTTAAAGTATTGTTAGAAGAAAAAACGCATAAGACCATCATCCTTTGGGATGAGCGTCTCTCCACACAAACCGCAAGAAAAGCTATGATTTATGGCTCAGAGCGAAGAAAAACTCAAAAAGATAAAAAAGATGAACTCGCTGCAGTTGTGATATTACAAAATTATTTAGATTATAAAGGAGCATGAACATGTTAAAAGAAGATCAAATGGTTGTAACCAACCAAAATGGCGATGAAGCCGTATGTGATATTTTATTTACCCATGAAGCAAATGGTAAAAACTATGTCGTATTCGAATTTGTTGATACACACGAAGTCAGTGCAGCTATCTATATTCCAGGTGAAGTTGAAGGCGAAGGTACATTTGCTGATATCGAAACCGATGAAGAATGGGATATGCTAGATCAAGTTCTTCAAGCTTACTATGATGATATAGAAGCTGAAGAAGATGAAGAGGACGAAGAAGACGAAGAGGAAGACAAATAAGCATGAATTTTGTTTCACTCAAAGCTTATGCGTTAGAACAAAAAGTACCAATTATCACCGATGAAGTCTTCGATTTTTTAAAGTTATTTATTTCACAAAACCAGATTAAAGATGTTTTAGAAATAGGAACAGCTATTGGCTATAGCGCACTTGCTATGGCCTCTTTTGGTTGTCATGTAACAACCTTCGAAAGAGATGAATTCATGATCGATGAAGCGAAGAAACATTTTGATCTCTTTGAAGAAGGAGAACGTGTGACTTTAATTCCTTTTGATGCATTAACGTATGAGGAAAATTTGGGTATGTTTGATTTAATCTTCATTGATGCTGCAAAATCTCAATACGAAACATTCTTTAATAAGTATAAACCTTACTTGAAACAAGGTGGGTATATCGTGTGTGATAATTTGCATTTCCATCATTTAGATCCCAGCAAGGTCAATAGACATACACAAGCATTATTAAAAAAGTTAGAGAAATTCAAAGTATTTCTAAAAGAGCATACTGAATTTGAAACCACATTTTATGATTTTGGTGATGGTGTTTCAGTATCGAAGAGGATAGACTTATGAAACGATTAATCACATTGCATGATCATGTGAATCTTGAAAGTATCTTGGCATATGCAGATGGTGTTTTAATTGGTAATGACCAATTTGGAACACGTTTATGTCATAGCTTTTCATCAGATGAGATCAATCAGATATGTCAAGAAGCATTTGAATTAAAAAAAGATGTCTTTTTGGTTGCTAATCAGATGATGACAGATGATGAACTCGACCATTTTTCATATTGGTTAGATGAACTCAAATTATCACAGATAAAAGGAATCGTAGTAGCTGATCTTGGTGCCATTATGACACTCAAAGAAAAAGGATTGGAAGAAAAAGCTATTTATAATCCAGAAACACTCATAACTAACCATTATGATTTTAATTTTTTAGAAGCGTTAAACATTCAAGGTGTTTACGCAGCTAAAGAGATTACATTAGACGATCTTGAAACCATTGGTAAATATAAAAAACTGAACATGTTTATGGTGGGTCATGGTCATTTGAATATGTTTTATTCAAAAAGACAACTCATTAAAAACTATGAAATTCATTTAGAACAAGATTTGGATTTGCACAATCGTCAAGATTTAAGACTCATTGAAGAAAAACGAAGTGATGAACCGTATCCTGTTTTAGAAGATCATGCAGGAACACATGTTTTTCGTTCAAAAGTCATGCATGTGTTAAACCATATCGATCTACTTTCACCATGGATTGACTACATGGTGATTGATACCATCTTTAAAGATGATCGTTATGGCATGCTGGTCAGCCAGATGTATGCAACACATGATCATGAATTAAAAGAAAAAATACAAGCTGAATACCAAGAAGCATGGGATGAAGGCTTTTTCTACAAGAAAACTGTATATAAGGGTAAGGGTGGCGAACAGTGATTGAACTTCTCGCACCAGCAGGTGATTTAGAAAAACTAAAAATAGCGTTAATGTATGGTGCTGATGCCGTATTTATCGGTGGTCAGGATTTTTCACTGCGCGCAAGAGCATCTAATTTCACTTTAACAGATATTAAAGATGCCACAACGTTTGCCCATGAAAGAGGGAAAAAAGTTTATGTAACCACGAACATCATCCCTCATCATGAAGACATGGAAGGTTTACTAACGTATTTAAAGGGATTAGAAGATGCGAAAGTAGATGCCATCATTTCAGCATCGCCATATATTGTCGATATGGCATTAAAACATACAACACTTGAAGTTCATTTATCCACACAACAATCAGTAACGAATGCAAAAACAGTTAATTTTTGGTACAACCATGGTGTTAAGCGTATTGTTTTAGCACGTGAACTCGATAAGCATCAAATCAGACAATTAAAAGAAAAAACAGAAGCTGATATCGAAGTTTTCATTCATGGTGGTATGTGCATGAGTTTTTCAGGTCGTTGTAGCTTATCGAACAACATGACTGATCGCGATGCTAATCGCGGAGGTTGTGCACATTCATGTCGTTGGAACTATGACTTAATCGAAAATGGAACTAAAGTATCTGATGAACCATTTAGTATGTCATCCAAAGATTTAGAAGCTTTAGAACAGATTCCTCATTTAATCGATAGTGGTGTTTCCTCATTAAAGATTGAAGGTAGAATGAAAAGTCTTCACTATATCGCAACCGTTGTATCAACGTATCGTAAACTCATCGATGATTACACAAGAGATCACAAGATCGATGAATATACACCTTATATGAACGAATTAGAGAAAGCTGAAAATCGTTTAGCTTCACATGGATTCTTAGAAGGTATGCCAGGTGTTGAACAACAGCTTTATGGCATGAGAAATGAAAGACCCACACAACTCTTTATTGGACTAGTTGTATCATACGATGAAAAAACAGGGATTGCTACCATTGAGCAACGCAATCATTTCACCCTAGGTGAAAAGGTTGAGATGTTTCATACAAATGGCATTGTAGAGCCCTTTATCATCGAAAGTATGACGGATGAACAGGGTGAAGTTTTAGAAGTTGCAAGACATCCAAAACAATTATTAAAGATCAAAGTGCCATCACCTGTTGAACCGTATGCGATGCTTAGAAAACGATGAATACGTATACGAAAGATGGTCAAACCATCACCTATCATATCATTCGTAAATCAAATAAGAATGCTTATTTTAGAATCAAAGATGGTGTGCTTGTCGTTACCGCAAACATCTTAACTTCAAAAAAAGCGATTGAGTCATTTATCGATTTAAAGTTTGATGTCTTCTATGAAAAAATCAATCGTGATCAATTCGTTGAACCCACAGATCAAATCACGCTTTGGGGTAAAACATATCGCTTAGATCAATTCTATGGAAACTTCTCTTATCACATCGAAGATGATCATGTCACTGTGAGAAGTAGATCAGATGATGTGGTTAGTATCAAGAAGAAAATCTATCTATCAGAGTTAAACAAACAAGTTCTCATCACACATGAAGAGATCTTACCTGTTTTAAGATCTGTAGGATTAAACATTCTACCCATCAAGATCAAATATTTAAAATCTAAGTTTGGTAGTTACCACAGAAAACATCATGAGATCACACTGAATTCTTTTCTAACAACATTAGATCCGATCTATCTAGCCTATGTGATGTTTCATGAATATGCCCATGTTTTAGTTTTTAATCACTCAAAAGATTTTTATAATCTTTTAGATAAACTGATGCCAAATCATAAGGTTTACCAAAAAGACTTGAAAAAAATAGCAATACCATGAAAAATAGTGTATAATGATAAAGAAATTTAAGGAGGATCACCATGGCTGTTAAACAAATGTTCCAA
>CAZETB010000044.1:0-13506 GCA_964514865.1 uncultured Mariniplasma sp.
CTTCTTGCCATTTTATTCCATTCTGGTGTGATATCACTTTTCACGATTCCAGTACTCTACGCATGGCATTTTTGGGCATATCGTTCCATTAAAATTATTGATAAGGGGTTGACGATATGAGCAAGGACAAGTTTCAGTTGTTCTTGGAACAATCAAAGTTTCAAAATGACATTTTATCAAACGCCCACTTAACATCGGTATCGATCAACACAAAACAAAAATCATGGACACTTAATGTGACACTTCATGATGTGATTGAACCCGAGGTTCTTTTACCATTTTTGCAGACACTGAAGAGTTATTTTTATGTACCCCGCATCTTATCTGGTGTCAATGTCAACTTAAATTATGAAAACCTCACCTCATTTTCTGAGGTTGCCATTAAATATTTTGATTACGTTATTTTAGATTTATCGAAAGAAAAAGCAAGATATTTGGTTCTAAAAAACTTTAAAACACGTTATGAGAAAGATACATTTATTATTTTAATTGATAAGGATAGCACCTATATTAAAGACTATTTTGACGATATCAAAGAAGGATTCAAATCATTTGGTTTTAACGTCAATCTTTCTTATGAGATTTTAGAGGATATCACACCTGTCTCTGAAATGATTGAATCATCAATCGTTGAACAAGAAAAAGTTATGGAACAAAAGGTTGTTTATGCAAAACAAGCTTCTAGCAGACAAAGTGCCAGAAAAACATTCTCCAAAAAATCATCGGCTTTAGCTGTGCCAATCAAAGAAATCCCAATTGATCAATATCGTTTAGATCAATACAAAAATGAAAAAGGCGATGTTGTCTTCTTAATTGAAGGTGAGATTTCTAAACTTGAACTTAAACAATTAACAACAACAAAACTTTTAACCTTCGTTTTAGGCGATGCAGATGATGCCATCTATATCAAACGTTTTGTCAAATCTGAAAAGGATTTAAACTTAGCAGAATCACTTCATGACGGAGACTTCATCCAAGTCGAAGGACGCGCTAACTTTGATGCGTTCCAAAAAGATGTTGTTTTATTTGCTGATGCCATCAATTTTATCGAAAAGAATAAAAAAGAAGAACGTATGGATCGTGCAAAAGAAAAAAGAATAGAGTTTCATGTCCATACAAAAATGTCTAACATGGATGCTGTTACTGATGTGTTTGAATATGTCGATCAAGCGGTCAAATGGGGACATGAAGCGATTGCGTTTACCGATCATAACGGATTATATGCATATCCTGATATTTTTAAGGCTACCAAGGGTAAAGATATTAAACCCATCTATGGCGTTGAACTCGATTTTGTTGATGATACCCAATTTGCTATCTCATCTAAAACCAATGATCAACGTTTCTTAAAAGATTTAACGTATGTTGTTTTCGATATTGAAACAACAGGTCTATCTTCTACACGTGATAAAATCATTGAAATTGCAGCTGTAAAAATTGAATCTGGAGCTATCACTGAACGTTATCAAACGTTCATTAACCCAGGTGAATCACTGTCTAATTTTACAACCGAGCTAACTGACATCACGGATGAAATGCTAGCACCAGCTCCTTTTATTGAAGAAGAACTTCCAAAATTTTTGAAATTTTGCGAGAATGCTGTACTTGTAGCACATAACGCACACTTTGATATGGGTCATATTAGAGAAAATGCTAAACGTCTCGATCTACATTTTGAAAATACACTTTTTGTCGATACGCTTAATTGCGCACGTTATTTTTATAATGAAAATTTAAAACGCTTTAACTTAAAAGCACTTGCTAAATACTTTAAAGTTAAACAGGAACAACATCACCGTGCTGAAGATGATGCTTATGTGACTGCACAAATCTGGATTTTGATGATGACGGATTTGTTGTCAAAAGGTATTAAACAGTTTTATCAAATCAATGAAGCCATTGACGATAAAGAATCATGGAAACATATTATGCCATCACACGTGATGGTTCTAGCCCAAACACAAACTGGCTATAAAAATTTATTCAAACTCATAAGTGATGCATTAACACAGCATTTTTATAACGGTCCACGCACATTAAGATCTGTATTGGAGAAACTCAGAGAAGGTCTTTTAGTTGGCAGCGGTTGTTCAAAAGGTGATGTCTTTGAAGCTGCACTTAATCAATCGGATGATGAATTAAAAGAGGCCATAAGTTTCTATGATTACATCGAAGTTCAACCACCTCAAGCCTACAAGCATCTTAAAGAAGGCTTAGGTCTACACGGTGAAGAAATCATTGAAGCTACGATTGCTAAAATTGTCCGCTTTGCAAAGGAACAAAACAAGATTATTATTGCCAGTGGTGATGTTCATTATCTTGAAAAGAAAGATGTTCTCTATCGTGAGATTTATATTAGAACACCGCTCGTAGGTGGAGGTATTCACGATCTTGCACGCTATAATGTGATGCCTGAACAGTATCTATTGACGACGGATGAAATGATGAAAGCTATGTCATTTTTAGGTCGTGAATTAGCTTACGAAGTGGTCATTAAGAACACACATGTGCTCAATGATATGATTGATAAAATTCAGGCATTTCCTAAACAATTATATTCATTACCTGATGATGCCTTTAAGGATTTATTAGGTATTGAAAGTATTGCTGATGAAGTCAAACGTCTCGTGTTTGATAAAACACAATACTTATATGGCTCTACGCCACATCAACTCGTGTTAGATCGCGTATCTCGCGAACTTAAAAACATCATTGGTAACGAGTTTGCACCTAACTATTACATCTCACATCTTTTAGTCAAAAAGTCACTTGATGATGGTTATCTCGTAGGTTCACGTGGTTCTGTTGGATCATCTTTGGTAGCAACTCTTCTTGATATCACTGAAGTTAATCCATTAAAACCACATTACAGATGTCCTAACGGTGATTTTACGGTATTTCACTTAACAGATGAAGAAATACTTCACTATGGTTTAACCCCCGAACAAAAGGCTTTTCAACCCTTTATGAAAGGTGTTCAATCAGGTTATGACTTACCAACAAAGATGTGTCCAATCTGTGGCGCACATCTCATTAAAGATGGACATGATATTCCCTTTGAAACCTTCTTAGGCTTTGATGGTGATAAAGTTCCTGATATCGATTTGAACTTCTCTGGTGACTATCAAGCCACCGCACATGCGTATGTAAGAGAACTGATTGGTGAAGATCATACCTTTAGAGCTGGTACGATTCAAACGGTTGCTGAACGCAATGCATTTGGTTATGTCAAAGGTTATCTAGAGGATAAAAACATTCAGGTTAGAAGTGCTCAAATCGAGCGTTTAGCTAAGAAGATTGAAGGGGTTAAACGTTCAACTGGACAGCATCCTGGTGGTATAGTTGTCGTTCCTAAATCTAAAACAATTTATGATGTTACACCTATTCAATTTCCTGCGGATGACGTGAATGCTGAATGGAAAACAACTCACTTTGATTACCATTCATTTGAATCTAATTTATTAAAGCTTGATATTCTTGGACATGATGATCCAACCATGATTAAATTTTTAATGGACTATGTTGAAAAACACCAAGATGAGTTCCCATTCAAGAAAGCACAAGACATTCCACTCGATGATCCAAAGGTATATGATCTTTTTAACGGAACATCTGTTATTGGTGTTAAAGAACATGAGATCATGAGCGAAGTTGCTTCCTATGCGATACCTGAATTTGGTACACCATTTACACGTCAAATGCTTATTGATACAAAACCTAAAACATTTGCAGGTCTTGTTAAAATCTCAGGTTTATCACACGGTACTGACGTTTGGTTAAAAAATGCACAAGCCTTGGTGACCAATAAAACAGAATATGGTCACATTCCATTTGATGATATCATTGGTTGTCGTGATGATATCATGGTTCAACTTCAAGCATTTGGTCTTGAACCGCTCAGAGCTTTTGAAATTATGGAGTTTGTAAGAAAAGGTAAACCCTCAAAGGATAAAGCTACATGGCTTACCTACGAACAAGAGATGCGTAAAAACAAAGTACCTGATTGGTACATTTGGTCAGCAAGTCAAATTAAGTATATGTTCCCTAAAGCACATGCTACAGCCTATGTCATTATGGCGATGCGTATCGCATGGTTCAAAGTCTATAAACCTTTACTCTTTTATTCGGGATTCTTCTCAAAGCGAGTTGATCAATTTGATTATGAAGTCATGGTTGCTGGAGCAAATGCGATTAGAAATAAACTCGTCTCATTAAACGAATCGTATAATCTCAAGGTCAAGGATGAGAACTTGATCGTTACCTTAGGAGTTGCATTAGAATTTACAAAGCGTGGTTATGCTTTCCTACCGATTGATATCAATAAATCGGATGCCACAGTCTTTATTATGGAAGATAAAGGACTTAGAATGCCCTTTAGAGCGATTGATGGACTTGGTGAGTCAGTTGCTTACGATATTGTTCAAAAACGTGAGGAAAAGGCATTTACATCACGTGATGATGTGAAGGAAAGAACACGTATTAACAAGACTGTTTTTGAAAAGCTTGAAGCATTTGGTGCTTTTAAAGATTTAAAATCGGAAAATAATGTGATTGATGCCGGTTTGTTTGCACTGATTTATTAGTCTATTATATAATAGAGGTGTCAAAAGGAGTTGATGATTATGCGTACGTCTAACCCAGTACTTCGTAGTTTAGAACATAGTGAAGCCTATGTTGGAAGTGAAGCTGCGAGCTATCGTGGTATTGTCCTCAAGACAGGTCTTTTATTAGGATCTGCAGTCTTAAGTGGTTTTCTATTTTTATATGCGATTGCAAATGGTTTGATCGGTGCTGAAACCGTCATTCCGATGTTGATTGGTGCGATGATTTTAGCATTTATTTCAGTCATCGTCGCTTCAAGAAGTGTGAGATTAGCTGCACCATTTGCGCTCATTTATGCATTATCTGAAGGTCTTTTCTTAGGACTCTTGACCGTGATGTTTGATGCGTATGCACCAGGTGTTGCATTAGCTGCAGTCATTGCAACCTTTGCAATTTTCACCGTGATGCTGTTCTTATATAGTTCAAGAACCATTCGTGTTACACCACGATTTAGACGGATCATGTATTCAGTTATCCTAGGTATTCTTTTCTTTGCTGTGCTTTCCATGATCTTGTCATTATTTAATGTCAATATCGCAATTGGACAACCTCTCGTACTTTTAGTCAGTGGCGTTTTAATTGTAGTTGGTGCACTCATGTTAACATTAGATTTTGATCGTGCAGAAATGATCGTTGATGGTGGCATGGATAAAGCATATGAATGGATGGTTGCTGTAGGTCTTATGGTAACAATCGTTTGGATTTATGTTGAATTATTAAGATTCTTAGCAATTATTGCTAACAATCGTAGATAATAAATCGTAAAAAAGAACCAGTAGTTAAGTCCACTTTTGTAAAGCGAGTATGGAAGGGTGGAAGCCATACCAAAAGCCTTGATGAATTCATCTTTTTAGAGGTGCTAATCCCACCCGGAACATCCCGTTATCGATGAGAAGAGTGCTAGGATTTATCCTAGAACTAAGGTGGTACCGCGTTCAAACGTCCTTAGGTTTTACTTAAGGGCGTTTCTTTTTTATAAATCAAGAAAGAAGGTATGATGATGAAAGATCAATTAATGGCTATGAAAAATCAAGCAATCAGCTTGATTGATAAAGCAGAGTCACTTGAACAGATTGAAGAAGTTCGTGTGACATATTTAAGTAAGAAGGGTGAAGTATCACTCCTTATGGGGAAGTTAAGAGACTTAACCCCAGAAGAAAGACCAGCGTTTGGTGCATTGGTCAATCAAGTTAAATCTGAGTTAGAAAAAGCGATGTATGACAAGAAGTCTCTTTTGGAACATAAAGCATTATTAAAGCTGCTAGAAGCTGAAAAGATTGATGTCACATTGCCTGGCACACAGTATTATCAAGGTAATATTCATCCACTTAATCAAGTGATTGAAGATGTGGAAGATCTTTTTGTCGGATTAGGTTATGAAGTTGCTGAAGGACCTGAACTCGAAAACGATCATTATAACTTTGAAATGATGAATTTAGCAAAAGATCACCCAGCACGTGCGATGCAAGATACGTTCTATGTCGATGAAAACAATTTATTAAGAACACATACATCTCCTGTTCAAGCACGCACCATGCTCAAAAAAGAGGGAAAACCTTTACGCATCATTTGTCCTGGTAAAGTTTATCGTAGAGATGATGACGATCCAACACACAGTCATCAATTCATGCAAATCGAAGGACTAGTGATCGATGAAAACATTACATTTGCTAATCTAAAGGATGCTTTACTCACCATGGTGAAACACTTATTTGGTGAAGAACGCATCATTCGTTTAAGACCTTCATATTTCCCATTTACAGAACCTTCAGTTGAAGTTGATGTCAGCTATCAGAAAAAAGATGGCTCGATTGGTTGGATTGAAGTTTTAGGTGCTGGTCAAGTTCATCCCAATGTGCTTCAAATGGGTGGCTATGATCCTGAAAAATATCAAGGTTTTGCATTTGGTATCGGTGTTGAACGTATCGCTATCTTAAAATACGCCATTGATGATATTCGCCATTTTTATACAAATGACTTAAGATTCTTAAGTCAATTCAAGGGGGTAAATCGATGAAAATCATTGAATCGATACTCAAAAACTGGGTTGATGTTCCTGATCATATCGATCAGTTAACCAATCAAAAAATTATTGAAGTTGAATCTTTTTCACAGATGAACACATCAACCAACTTAGTTGTTGGTAAAGTTTTAACCTGTGAAGATCATCCCAACTCAGACCATTTACACGTCACAACCGTTGATTTAGGTGATCGTGTTGAACAAATCGTATGTGGAGCACCCAATGTTGCAAAAGATCAATATGTGATTGTTGCACAAGTAGGTACGGTACTACCAGGAGATTTTTTAATCAAAGCTTCTAAAATCAGAGGTGTTGAATCCAATGGTATGATCTGTTCACTACGTGAGTTAGGTATTGAAGATGGACTTGTACCTGATGAATTCAAAGATGGTATTTTCTATTTCGATCAAGAAAAAGAGTTAGGTAAACCAGCATTAAATGAACTTGCGTTAGACGGATTTGTGATGGAACTTAAGCTGACACCTAATCGTTCGGATCTTTTATCGCATGTCGGGTTTGCATATGACTTAGCATCGATGACAGGACAAACAGTTAAAGAAAAAACCTATCAGATTACAGAATCAGATAAGAAAAATCCAATGGAAGTTGTGATTGAAACAGAAGATTGTGGACTCTATCATGCACGTCATTTTGAAAACATCAAAGTCAAAGAATCACCATGGTGGTTAAAAAATGCACTGATGGCTTCTGATATTCATCCCATCAACAATGTTGTTGATATTTCAAACTATGTGTTAATTGAATATGGTACACCACTTCACATGTTTGACTATAACAAGTTAGAGTCTAATAAGATTGTTGTTAGACACGCTAAAAAAGGTGAAGAAGTTATCACATTAGATGATGAAACACGTATTTTAGAAGATCATGATGTCGTGATCACTAATCAAAAAGAAGTGATTGCGATTGGTGGTGTCATGGGTTTAAAGAACTCCATGATTGATGATCATACGACATCTGTTGTTTTAGAAGCAGCTTACTTTGATCCAAAAGCCATTCAGAAAACAGTTAAACGCTTGAATTTAAGAAGTGATTCATCACTCCGTTTTGAACGTGGTGTTGATCCAAAACGTGTCATTGAAGGGCTTAATCGAGCAACCGAATTACTGATTGAACTTGCAGATGCTAAGGTTTCTAAGGGCATCTACACAGCGATTTCAAAACTCCCTGAAAATCCTAAAGTTGTTATCCCAAAGAACTATTTTAATGACAAATTAGGTGTTGAGATCAGTGAATCAGAACTCGTTTCATACTTTGAAAAGTATAATTATACCTATCAGATACATCAAGATCATTATGAATTAGTTGCACCATCATACCGAAATGATTTAGAAATTAAAGCTGATTTCCTAGAAGAAATAGCGCGCATGTACGGTCTTGACCGCATCCCCATGACACCTTTTGACAAACCACTTCCTGGTGCACTTACTCCAAAACAAAAACGCTTAAGAGGACTTCGTCATCAACTGGCAAACATGGGACTTTATGAAGTGATTACCTATTCGCTTCTTGCAGAACCTGAGGTTCATCGCTACAACACAAAGGGTGAACCTGTATCCATTTTAATGCCTTTATCTGAGGATAAAAAGACACTGAGACAATCACTTGTTCACGGCCTATTAGAAACCGTATCATTTAATCAGTCACGCCGTGTCGATGATGTTGCTATTTTCGAGATTGGCAACTGTTTTAGCCAAGGTCAAGAAGATCTTCATTTAGGGATTGCGATGTCAGGCGCTTGGCATCAAAACGCTTGGAAAAAGGAAAAAACGACACCTGATTTCTATGTTTTAAAAGGTATCGTCAATGCGCTTTTTGAACCACTCGGTATATCGCTTGATTATCAAGCATCATCTGATGTTGAAGCTTATCATCCTTATAAACAAGCACATGTCATTTACCAAGGACAAGTCATTGGTAAACTTGCTGAAACACATCCAACAGAAGAAAAACGTTTAGGTATTGAACATACTGTCATCTTTGAAATTAACTTAAAAATGTTGCTTGATGTCATACAACCTGTCAATTACAACATGGTATCTAAATACCCAAGTGTGACAAGAGACTTAGCCATCGTGATCGATGAACATGTGACAGCTAAAGAACTGATGGATATGATTTCTCAAACCGTTAGGAAAAATTTAGTTTCCATCAATGTTTTCGATGTTTACCAGGGTACACATATTGAAAAAGGTAAAAAATCAATCGCATTTTCACTCGTCTTGAATGATAAAGATAAAACCTTGAGTACTGATGAGGTTGATCAATTGATTAAAAAAGTCATCAATCGGTTGTCATTTAGCTATAAAGCAGTCGTAAGAACTTAAAACCTGATTCGTCAGGTTTTTTAGTTGGTTAACCTACAATTTCGTGTATAATATAGGTTGGTGATAATATGTTAATCTATAATCTAACTTATGAAGAGTTAGTTCAATTTTTAATCGATCATAACGAGAAGAAATATCGTGCTGATCAAATCTGGCAGTGGCTTTATCGTCAAAAGGTTCAATCCTTTGATGAGATGAACAACTTGCCTGCTGCACTTATTGATTTACTCAAGGAAAACTTTACGTTAAACGCGTTAGAACTTGTGTTAAAGCATGTTAGTGCAGATGGAACCATGAAGGCTTTATACAGCCTAACAGATGGTCATTTAATCGAATCTGTCTTAATGAAACAGCATTATGGAAACTCCATTTGTGTGACAACACAAGTGGGATGTAATATTGGTTGTTCCTTTTGTGCATCGGGTTTACTCAAGAAAAAACGTGACTTAACGGCTGGTGAAATCATTGCACAGATTATTGAAACTGAACGTTTATTAAAAGAACGCATATCCTATGTTGTTGTGATGGGTATTGGAGAACCGTTTGATAACTATACCAATCTCTTAAAGTTCTTGTCGACCATTAATCATCCTAAAGGTTTAGCTATTGGTGCAAGACACATCACCGTATCAACGTCAGGCATTGTACCTAAGATTAAAGAATATGCCCACATGGGACTTCAAGTTAATCTTGCGATTAGCTTGCACGCACCCAATAATGAGATTCGTTCTAAACTGATGAAAATTAACCAAGCTTACCCTATTGAAGAAGTCATTGGTGCGATTAAATATTACTTATCAGTCGCACGTAGAAGAGTCACGATTGAATACATTTTAATTGATGGAATCAATGATTCTCAAGAGACAGCTATCGAGCTTACAAAAGTTTTAAAAGGTCTTAATGTTTATGTCAATCTCATACCTTATAATGAGGTGTTAGAATCAGGTTATAAACGTAGTAAAACAGAAACCATGGAAGCTTTCTATGATACACTCATGAAAGCTAAAATACAGGTGACATTACGTAAGGAACAAGGTCACGATATCAATGCAGCATGTGGTCAGTTACGTAGTCAACACTTAACTTAAGGAGGTTCATTTGAAAAAAGGATTTATCAAAAAGATGATTTCAAATCACTATACTGTCATTGATTTGGATACAAAAGAAGAAATCTTGTGCTATGCGAGAGGTAAACTACGCTATATGAAGCTTGATGAAAAGTCAGCGTTTAATAAAACGGTTACTATGAGCAAGAAAAAAGATATAAAAATAGCACAGGTAAGCCCTAAAGTAGGTGACTATGTCACCTATGATGATCAAGAAGATACGAATGTTATCCTAGAAATATTGCCTAGATTAAATGATTTGGTTAGACCTGATGTCGCCAATGTTGATCAGGTTTTACTCGTGTTTTCAGCGATCAAACCCGATTTTTCATTCCATCTACTCGATAAATTTTTAATCATTTTGAACCAAGAAAATGTGATGCCAACGATCGTCATTTCAAAGATTGACTTAGTTGATGATTCATATTTAAATCAGATTAAAAAAGATATGCTTTATTATCAAAACATGGGATATGACGTCTATTATGTCAACAGTAAACAACGAATTGGCATCGACACATTAACACATGTTTTTAAAGACAAAATCACGGTATTGGCAGGTCAAACAGGTGTTGGTAAATCAACCCTTTTGAATGCTTTAATGCCATCGTTAGAATTAAAAACACAAGATATTAGTGAAGCACTAGGCCGTGGTAAACATACAACACGTCACACGGAGCTTTATAAGATTCATGATGGGTATATTGTCGACACGCCAGGGTTCTCTAAAATTGAGTTTACCATCTATCGTGATTATGACTTAAAGCAATATTACCCAGACTTTGAAAAGTTATCTCTAGACTGCAAGTTCACATCTAAGTGTCTACACGTGAGCGAACCTGGTTGTGCCGTTAAAAAAGCGTATCACGATCACGATATCCTTTCATCGCGATATGAAAACTATCTGGCATTTATTGAAGAGATTAAAGCACAAAAAGATAAATATTAGGAGGTTTTACAATGAAGATTGCTCCTTCAGTTTTAACAGCAGATTTTACCAATTTAAAAGAAGAGCTCACGTCCATTCAGTCAGCTGATTACATTCATTTAGATATCATGGATGGACACTTTGTACCTAACATTTCATTTGGTCCTGCGATATCAAAATCAATTGAAGAACAAACCCATTTACCCCTTGATGTCCATTTAATGGTAACAGATCCACTCCAGTGGGTTCCTAAGTTTTCATTTCCACAAGTTAAATTTATCACTGTACATATTGAAGCCAACCACATTCAAGAAACTGTTTTAGCGATAAAAAAAGAACATATCGGTGTCGGTATAGCACTTAAGCCAAAGACTCCTGTACGCTCAATCATGTCTTATTTAAATGATGTATCACTCGTTTTAGTGATGACGGTTGAACCTGGATTTGGTGGTCAATCATTCATGGTTGATATGATGGATAAAGTGAGAGAACTCGTTAAAATTAGAAAAGAACAAGGCTTGAATTTTGTGATTGAAATTGATGGTGGCGTCAATGAAGAAACTGTCAAAATTGCTAAAGAAGCTGGTGTTGATATCGTTGTTGCTGGGTCCTATTTATTTAATATGGAAGATCGTCAAAAGGGCATGGATTCTTTACGATGAGAACGATCATTGTTACACATCCAACACCTAAGGATATCAAGAAAATTTTAAACCTTAAAGATAGCGATGTCATCATTGCTGTCGATCAAGCTGTTCTAGCATTATATAAACAAAGAATTAAAATAGATCTTGCTGTTGGTGATTTTGATTCTCTTCAGAATCACGGCATGCTCAACAATCTTCACGTCGTTAAACTCAATCCAGTTAAAGATGTAACAGATACCTATCAAGCACTTATTGAAGCATCAAAGATGCATCCAGATGAGATGATATTAGTTGGTGGTATCGGTGGTGAACGCATTGAACATTTTATGATTCATACCATGTTTTTTGATGAGTTTAAGAACTTGGTCATCATGGATGATCACTCTGTAATAAACATGTTAGAAGAAGGCGTTTACGAAGTAAACACACAAGATTATGTGACTTATATCGCCTATCCTAAAGCACGTATTTCCTTATTGGGTTTTAAATACCCATTATCAGATTATTCGCTTTTAACCTATGATCCCTTATGTATATCAAATGAAGTCGTTGAGGATCTCGGACATATTCATATTCATGAAGGTCGTGTCCTTCAAATCATATCAAAAAGGTAAATAGATAAAAAAATAAAAGGCAGCTGCCTTTTTATTTTTAAACGCGTTCTAAATTGTTCTTTTTAAGTGCGCGAGCGGAAACCTTAACCTTGATAATTTTTCCATCTTCGTCCTTAATGCGTATCGTTTGAAGATTGCTCTTCCAAACACGACGTGTCGCGTTTAATGCGTGACTGCGCTTGTTACCAAAGACAGTCTTTTTACCTGTTACGTAGCATTCAGCCATATTCTCACTCCTAACTGCACAACCTAATTTAACATAAAAAAATGAAAAAAGCAACAAGCAAACGCATAAAGAACAACAAAATGTGTAAAATTGCTTTTAAGCCCTTTATCGGTACAAACAATTGAACTATTTCGTAGAAATATGATATAATACAGTTGGCGAATTATGGTTAAAAAAAATGCTTGTAATTTCAAATCATAAATGCTATACTGTAACAGTACAATTTTGAAGTACACTTGAAACTATCATTTAATAATTTATTATTATATATCAAAAATTTTCTATCATATAGAGGGAGGTTCAATATGGCGAATCAAACTGTCAGTGGAACTCTATTTAAGAAAATGGTAACAAACGGCGCAGTAAATTTAAAGAATAATCACAAAGAAATTGACCATCTCAACGTCTTCCCAGTACCCGATGGGGACACAGGAACCAACATGCAAATGACGATGATGGCCGGCATTAAAGAAGTCAATAGTTTAGATTCTCAATCAATCGTAGATATTTCAAAAATTTTATCACGTGGACTACTTATGGGAGCTAGAGGTAACTCTGGAGTCATTCTCTCCCAATTTTTCCGTGGTGTATATTCTGAAATTGCTAAGATTGAAAATGGTTCAGCAACCATTCAAGAGTTTATTCAAGCTCTTGTTGGTGGTTACCAAATGGCATACCGTGCTGTGATGGATCCTGTTGAAGGAACAATCCTCACTGTTGTCAGAGAATCTGCAGAAAAAGTTGCCCGTGAATCCAATAACTTAAGTAGTGTTGAAGATGTTTTAAGAATGTATTTAGAACAAGCAAGAGAAACCTTAACAAAGACCCCAGATTTATTACCTGTCTTAAAAGAAGCAGGTGTTGTTGACTCAGGTGGTGCAGGTTTCATTAAAATTATCGAAGGTTGGATCATGGCGCTTGATGGACAGATGCTCAATGAAGCTGAAGTTGCTCATCAACCACAAATGAGAGAACATTATCATGGTGCAGAAAACCTTGGTGCTGTCGATAT
>CAZETB010000045.1:0-11266 GCA_964514865.1 uncultured Mariniplasma sp.
CGATATGTTACTTCAATATCTTGATTAGCTTCATGGTAAAGATTAAATGCTACTTCTGATTGATTGCGATAATCAAGATAAACTGAACTACCTAATTGGAAAGGAGGCGTTAGCCACATCTCATCAAGTATGATCGCACCATCTTCTGTCATCGCCTCTAAATAAAGGTGGGTTTTAACATAAACACTTTGTATAAGTACTGTTTCATCTGATGATGTGATGGGGATGGTATCATAGAACATCTGATCATCATAGGCATATCCATAATAAAGGAGTACTGATTGATAACTGTTTTCTGGATCGTTAATGATAATATCAACTTCATAATTAGGTTCAAAACCATTATCAAGTAATTGATAACCAAGAATAAAGCCACCGACCCTTTCTTCTGTCTTAACCCATACACTATCAAGTCGTTCCAATCCAAAACCTTTACTACCATAAATGCTTAATTGATAATCCGTATTAGGTAATAAATCTAAGAATTTTCCTGATGTTTCACCCAAGGGAATGTTTTGTTCTAAATACGTCATCTGGTTTTCTAATACAACCTTAAGTGTTCCTTCTTGGAGTGCTTGATCTTCATCAGTTACTTTAACCTGATATGTTATTTGATTTTCAAGTGGCGTATATTTTAATATTTTAGCTTCAGGGCTTTTAGGAACAAAAACGACAACAGCAACAACCGCTGCTACTGTAACAACAAAAGAAGACAACCATGTCTTGATGATTTCATATCGTGATTTTTGAAGTTTATCTTTCTTCTTAATGAGTGACATACATACTCCTAGTGGTCATGCATTTCATTCTCATGTGACTTCGTGGTGTAATTTAGTTTCATTATACGACGATTTTATTGTATAAAAACAAAAAATTTGACAAGTTCAACGCGAATAGCCTAATAAATAAAAAAATCGCTCATTTATTGTGAGCGATAATCTATTTTTGTTTTTTAAAGTTTGAATGAGCATCTCTAGTTTTTCTGATATCGAACAGCAATTTGATTAAACACGTGTGATACGGAATGAAATTTTCTTCTTCAATCATCTTGATAATCTCATCACATGAAGCCCATTTGACCTGTTGAACTTCTTCAGGCTGTAAAATGAGTTCGTCCATGTTAATGTCCTGATCAATGATATAGATATCATCATATCCGACTGGAAAAGGAATAGTCATCACAGGTCTTGCTTGACTTAAATCAATACGGTAGCCAAGTTCTTCGAAGACCTCACGTTCAGCTGCTCTTCTACTGGTATCACCAGCTTGAGCACTTCCTCCTACCGATAAATCCCACATGTTAGACCAACCTGACTTAAAGGGCTGTCTTTGTTGGATTAACATCTCATTTTTTGAATTAAAGATGCACACATGAACAACCAAATGATAACGATCCTTTGGAATACGTTCACCTCGGTTAATCACTTCACCTGTTAAATTTCTTGCATCATCGTATAAATCCCATTTTTCCATAGTACCCTCAGCGATATTTATCCACAATATCATTCATCAAGGCAAGTTTTTCTTCTAATCTCTTGACCAATGTTAATTGATTTTTTGCACGTTCTAAATTATGTTTTTCTCTATGAATCTTAAAATAATGATCACCCAACAAATAGTCCATTAAAAACCTCATACCTAATTCAAGTGTAATCAGAATTGAACTCCAAGCCAAATAATCAAATTCTGTTGGTGTCATCGTATCCTTTAAAGGTTTCATAAATCCTTTTGTGAAAGCTTCAAAGTATTTGAGATTGACATCAACCAACGATAAGTCAGTTTCATCTTCTTTAGCTGTACTGCATCCAAAGCGAACAGCATCCCCAAAATCATATAAAAGACTTCCTGGCATGACGGTGTCTAAATCAACCAAGCATTTGACTTTAGGTTCATGACGATCAAATAAAATATTGTTGATCTTTGTATCATTATGTGTGACTCTCAAAGGAATTTGGCTTGCGTTAATACCTTGAATAACTTTTTGCATATCACGTGATCGTTCACAGATAAAGTTAATCCACTCTTTAGCTTCAGCTAAACGTTCAGGAATCGCATCATTAAGAGATTCAATGAATCGTTCATAACGTTTGGGTGTATGATGAAAATCTTCAATAGTTTCAAATAAAAGATTCGCATCAAATGTGTTTAAACGCTTTTGAAACTCACCGAATGCTTCACCTGCGAGTTCCAAATAACGTTCATCTGGAACTTGTTCATAAGATGTTGAATTTTCAACAAAGTGATAAAGACGATAGTAGTCATCTCCCACCTTAAAAAAGGATTCACCTTCTTTTGTAGGTACATACGTTAAGACGCGTTCTTTTGGATCTAGTCCTTCAGACTCATATTGATGTTTGATATGATTTGTAACAAGTTCAATGTTCTTCATCAATTCTGGAATACGCTTAAAAACAGCAGGATTAATCCATTGTAAAATGTACTGCTTGTTAGGATTTTCGCATGTTACCAAATAGGTCTCATTGATGTGACCATACCCGTAGGTTTCATGACTGACATAAGTCCCCTCATACAAAAATTGATCAATGATATCTCTCATATGTTAGCCTCGATTGTTTAGTATTCACTTCTTTTATTGTAACACCTTTCAGGATGATGTGACACAAAAAAAGGAAGACGAGTATCTTCCTTTCTTAGAAATCTTAAAAATTAAGGGATCATCACTTCGTGTGTTGTGACTTTAACCTGCCAATCGAAGGCACCATAAATGTATTCAAAACCAACAAGGTAACCTTCTACTTTGATAACCTGTCCAACAAGTGGATCCATGAGATCATTAAATGGATCATAGGTGTTACCCCAAATTTGAAGATCATAGATATTATTGATATAACCGTCTTCTCTTAAATCATAAGATGGGTACCATATATTACCACTGAATATCACAGTTCCTGTGAATGAGACATAAAGGTTATAAGCATCGGGACATAAATAATCAATATCTAAAATATCATCAATCGTTACTGTGGTTGCTGTTCTGTTGACTGCATTACCCGTTGAGATTACTTTAATATCAATAGCATAATCCATGATTGGTACAAAATCTTGCATCTCAAATGTACCTCTTTCGCCTAACACTTCAACCTCGTCCCCTACAGCTAAACTGATATAAGATGATGTATCACTAGGCATTTCTACATAAAGTAATCCCGTTGCATCTTTAATGATCATGTAATAATCTTCATAAAGATATTGAATGACACCTTTCGTTTGATAATACTCACCTACAACACCATAAAGCACTTCACGAACAGTCGATAGCTCAATAGGTAAGATGGTAATCGTAAAGGTTGCGGTATCTTCATAAGTAACTTCTTCCATTTCATCATAATATGATATGGTTGCAATAATCTCAACAGGTGTTGCTTCATGTACAATTAGGGCAAGTGAATCACTTGAATCAAGTAGCAATCCTTGTTGTGCTGGATTGACAAGTTCATAGGTAATTAACGTCCATTGTACACTGTCCATCGTCATGAAATCAATATATTCACCTGATTGATATGAAGTACCATCATATTTATCTACGACTTTATCCTTTGAGATTTGTAGGCGTTCTTGAACGGTATGTGCAGGTATCCAAATATCATTTTCTGTACCGACAAAATCAACTAAGATATAGTTGCCTAAAACAATTTCATTAGGGAATAAAACATTGATATATACGTAATCATTTAAATATTCCATGATAACTTCTAAATTGATGGTTGGATCTAATCTGAGTGTTGATGAGAAGTATTCTGCATCTCTAATATCATGTCTGATGTATATACGTTTGCCTTCATCATCTAAATAGAAATAGTTAAGGAATGCATCATAACCAAGTTTTCCATAAACAGTTATGTAATCTCTTCTAATATCATCTATTGATAAATCCGTTGTGTAAAGATCAGAGATACTAAAACTTCTTGGGACTAAAAGAACATCATTTGAAGTTTGCATTTCAGAATAATCAACATGATACGTGTAATTGATAATGCCATCAACAATGGCTTTTTTACCATGTAATATAACCACATCACCACGATTACCATAAACGTCCAAATAACCATCATAATAATAAACATCACCATCAATTAAGAAATAAGCATAATTTTGTTTTGATGTAATTAATGTCGCATGTAATGTGATGTCATCAAAAGGAACTGATTCATCGAATAGATCATTTAATGTGTTAAGCACAAAACCATCAACTTCAATTTCAAAATCGCGTGTCACAGTTGCAGTTCCATATGTAACCGTTAATCTCATGGTTGCTATTGTATCTACATTGGCATGTTTAACGAGAAGTTCATAGCCTAAATCTTCAAATAATAAAGGATGACTGATAGATTCATATGTGAATTCTGCAGATGGGAATAATGAATGTGAAGTGATTAAGTAAACGCGATCACCTTCAAAATAAATAGGATCATAACGGTTATCCATGGCATAAGAAACAAGTTTTTCTGCAATCGCTTGATCTTGGTGTTCATCCATAACAACATATAAGCCACCACCATATGTTTCGTGTCCTACGATCAATGTGATGTCGTCATAACCTTGGTATGTTGATCTACCTAAGATAAAGCCTTTAAGTTTCACATCAAATCCAACATATTCGCTTAATGTTGATTCACCATAATAAACCGTTTGAATGCGAATACGTTCTGTACCCTTAACGATTTCATAGTGATCCCAACCCACTCTTTCAATGGTACCAGAGACTTCTACATATTCACCTAAATGTTCATCAAATGCGTGGTCAAGTGTTGCTAGTGTTTCTATTGGCATCACTTCTGGAACCAATGTTGGTGCTCCTAAATAATCGATAGTAGCAAACGACGTTGCATTAAAGATGTATCTGCCATTTTGATATGTCATCACACCATCAATAACTGCAGTTTTACCGATTTCATTGCCACCATAGAAATAGACTAGATTTTCCAAATTAACAAGGACAAATCCTGTTTCATCATGGAGAAGTAGTCCATAACGACTATAGTCAAAACTAAATGTTGCGTAAATAGATGCTTCAAGTTTAACAGGTTGTCCAATCATACTTTTCGCATCTGAAATAGTGATATCAGATGTTACATCTTCTGGTAATACCTGAACATTAATAACATGATCAATCGATATCTCATTAATTGTAATTGTTACTGTTAAAGGAATCGTTACAGGTTCAGTGACTGGGTAAATATATCCAAACAGTAAATCAAATGTTGATTCATACGCTTCTGGAACGCTGTATGTCATAGTCGCTCCAAAAGGCTGATAAGATCCAGGTAAACTGCGTGATGAATTACTAACAATAGGTTCAAGCCAAATACCATCGACCATATTTGCAACTATACCTTGTTGATCTTCCAAGGAATACGTGTATCCTGAAACGTCACCGCTGATACCTAAATAAACGAAATCAAACTGGGATCCTGTGTAGCTTTCAGTCATTAATTTAATGGATACATGTTGATTTTGCCATGAAGACAACTTGTACATGGTATATTCATCAATTGCTTCAAATGAGATGCTGTCAGATCCTTTTGTTAACGTGAAGTACCATCCATCAAAGGTGAGATAGCCGTCCATTTGCATGTATTTAGCATAGGATATGTTATCCATTGGATCTAAAGCATTCACATCACTCATTTCCATAGGGATAACGTTGATATTTGCTTCTAAATCACGTTCAATAATCTTCACAACAAGTGGAATACGATTAACATCATCATAACTCTTATAATAGTATAGATACTTAGCTTCTGGATATTGATAATCCGCATAGAGTTGTCCATAAAGGATGACACGATCACCGCGATAAACATCAACATCATAGAGATCAACATATAATATACCTGTTTCATCTTGAATATAAACGCGATCTGGATGACGATAAACAACAACGCCTTCTACAAATCCATAATTATATTGACCAATTTGTTTAAACTCTTCAATAGTTAAAGCTTGAGTTGCATGAAGTGTCGTTTGATAGATATATGTTCTGGAAGCTAGACCATAAGAAATCGTGATTTCAAGTTTTATAGAGACATCTTGATCTGTATATGTAAACCATTGATAGTCTTCATCGTAATAACTTCCACCTTCAATAAATTCCCAAGTAATTTCTCCACCTAAAACAGGATGATATGGCCACATGATAAATCTTTCATATGAATTGAATGTTCGATCAGCATACATGTTAGAGAACACTGTTGAAATCATTTCAACACGTTCATCGTCCGTGTATGTTGGAAGTTGAATTTCTAAGCGCTGCCCCGTGAAGACTAACATATAAGTTCCATCTTCTTGAAGCGCTAAATAACCACGTACTAAAACTTCTAAATCATTATATTCAAAGAGAACTTCATAAGCCTGATAAGTCATAGGTACAATCGGTAATTGATAGGTATCACTCGTTAGCATAAAGTCACTATGCATCTCTTCTCCCATAGGTGCCTTGATGAAACCACGCAATTCAATATATTGACCATATTGACTTGTATCTGTTTTACTCATCGTCTGAATATCAGTTAAGTTTTTTACAGTCGGTGGGTTTTGCAGTTCATTATTTTGTGAAAGAACATCCATGTAATATGCTTCTTGATACTCAGCGTAGATCATATCAGACATCTGTCTGGATATAACTTCAACAGTGATTTCATCACCATAGAACACATTGAGGTCACCTAGAATGAAGATGACACCTGTGCTATCTTTCAATATGTAAACATCTTCTTCTTGATTAGCCATAACAACGATGCCTTCAAGTTGATACATGTCACCTATAGTAGAACCTAATACGGATGAAACACTATTCGTTTCTCGAGGAATAAGATTAAATGATAATTCATGAGTGAAAGTTTGTGCATTGATGGTTATCGTAATTGCAAAATGAATGGGTTCAATTACGGTAACATGTAATAGATATTGGTCTGTCTCGTTGTAATATACTTCATCTGAAGAATCAATAACCATGCTGATTGAACCAAATCCCCAAGGATCTTCTGTCAATAACCCAAATGAATCCATACTTTGATATGTATCTTCATAATACTGATCTATATAATCTTTAACCATATCAGCTTTTTGTTGATCTGTTAATGCTAATCCTGTCATATCATAAACAGCGATGATCCATTCTTGATCATATTGATGGAGTATACCATATATATGGACTGAATCTTGAATAAACTCGGTTGGGTTTTGTAATGGGAATTGACTCGTCATGCGAATATACTTACCATCAACAGGTGATGCTAAAACATAACCTTGATTATCTTCAAGCAAAATTCCGGTAACATCCACAAGATAACGATCAGATGATGTTAAAGATAGAATATCGTCAACTGTTTTTACAAGTGGTGTTATACCTGTAAATTGTTGTGTAATTTCAACGATATTATCAACAGCAACCAAACAAGGAATACCATGTTGATAAACTAAAACAGCATCAAATTGATAACTATTTCCTGTTACAACAAGATCTTGATCTGCATAAACATAAAGATATCCTGTATCATCCATGATATAGAATCCAAGATAAGGATTAGATGAACTAACAAGTATTTCACCTTTTACCTGAACAGCTGTATAGTTGTCCAAAGTCATCATGTGAGATAAAGTTAATCCTTCTTCTTCAGATATCCATTTAGCGTAAAGTGTTATACCATTTAATGGCATTGTTGTAAACTGATATGGATGTTGTAGTTCGGTATCTGTATACCACCCAACAAAAATATAATCAACTTTGGTAGGTGATGTAGGTGCAATAACAACACTCAAATAGTTTTGTGTGATATCACTAACTACAGAACCACCATTTTCTTCAAATGAAATGGTATATGACATCAACGTCCATTTCGCATAAAGTGTTTGTCCACCAGCAGGCATCACCCACGTGGTAAATGCTTCTGTAAGTCCAGCATTGAGATACCAACCTTCAAATGTATAACCCTCTCTTGTTGGTTGACTGGGTTCAGTAATTACATCTCCTAAAGGTGCTGTGATGGTAGAAACTGCCGTACCTCCATTTGAATTAAAGTATAAATTTGTAGGTTCACCTTGCCACTTCGCATAGAGTGTCATACCACCAGCTGGCATTGTGCTAAACGTATAGGATGTCGTTAAAGCTTGATCTGTATACCAACCTATAAATTGATATCCTGATAATACAGGATCCTGTGGTTTTGTGATAGCTGCTTCATAAAGAGTAGATATTGATTGAATAGATAAACTTGCATTGGATTCAAAGGTAATGGTGTATGTATTTCTTGTGTAATATAACTTTAATACTAAAGACCCATCACCTAAGACAGTACCTGTAGCAACCCTAAGTGGGTGACTTGTATGTTCAGAAAAACCTTGAATCACCTCAGGTGTTGCTGTTAAAACAGTTTCTGTAAGTGCTTGTTGTGTTGTCGTGTGATCTAATGTGTATGTGCCATTGAGTTCTTCAATATAATACTCGACATCGTAATCAACTAAAATAGGTGTCCATTTTGCATGTAGTTCGATATCTGATGTAATGGGTATTGAAAAACTATATGCAGTTCCCTCTAAATCAAGATACCACCCAGCAAATGCATAACCAACTCTTACTGGATTTGTTGGTTCTGTTGCTAGATAACCTTGATAGATCGATTGATCAGCTACGACTGTACCTTGATGAGCATCAAAAGTTACATCAAATTTGGGTAACTCTATCCATGATGCTGTTACGTTGATATCATGCGCAGGCATTGTTCCTGGATAGCTGCTCCAATTAACAAAGGTATACCCAAAACGTGATAATGTTGGTAATGTGATGGTTTCACCATACATCACATCGAGATCATCAACCGAAGTACCTCCAGCTTCATCAATGATAACTTGATACGTATTTCGATCATAATAAAGTTTTAATGTCGCTTGTCCTGTTGCAGGTAAAGAGGCGGATGGTACTGCATTTGGATGAGCTTCATTTAACGTGAATCCTTCATATGTTTTTGGTGTTGCAGTGACTGATTCACCTGTCACACCATTAACATCCTCATCTTCTATCAGTTCATATGTCCCTTCTAAAGTCTCTTGGTAATATTCAACTGTATAGGATGTGCTATTTGCCGTCCATTTGGCATATAGCGTTAGTTCCCATGATTCACGCTCTTCAAGTGGATCAAATGAAGATGTCAAGCCCTGGTCTTCATACCAACCTGCAAACGTGTAACCTGCTTTAGTTGTTTGTGGAATACCATCAAGAAGATCAGCAAGTTCGGTGATATCAGCAATCGCTGATCCACCGTTGGTTTCAAAGGTAACCTTCACTGTTTGATCTTTCGTACATCCAACTAAGACAAAAAAGATCATCAAAAAAATAACGAAAAAAGTTTTTTTCATTTACTAAGCCCCTCTTTCTTAAACGGTGCCTATATCATGTTGTCATGCGTATTTATAATTACATTATAGTCTTTATAAAAGATATTTGACAATATGAAAGTTTATGAAAATAAAAAAATGTTAATGATATAACGCTCTTTATCATTTACTTAATCTAGAAAATTGGAAACAAATTGATCATCTATAAAAATTAATAAGTCTTCTAAGACGATATCTGACATGCTCAAATTCTTGTAGAATTCATATTCTAAAAACCATGTATGTTCCCGATGATTCTCAATGAATTCTAGATCAATCTAATCATCTTTAATACGATATTTTGACTGTCCTCATCTTTTGATAAACTTTCCCACTCCATTTGTGAATGCGACAGTCATCGTATAATCACTCAAATAATGCTACTTTTTAGTTTATTGTTTACTACCATTTAAAAAAGCCCTCTCGACTGAGAGAACCTTTTTTAGCACGATCTATATAGACATTAGTTAATGTTAATTTTTCCTGATAATGTATTAGTCTTCTGCATTTTGATATCTGTGCGCTCATTGTTCTTAATATCTAAATCACCAGATACCGATTTAAAGGAAATCATCTTTGGATAAAATTCTTTACCTTCAACATCGCCATTGACCATATTGAATTCAGCAACTTCGACATGTGCTTCATTAAACGAGAAATCACCAGATACTGAACCTGCATGAATGAGTTCTGTGATGATTACTTGGCTCATGTTCATATCACCCGACACCTGTGATGTTTCAACAACTCTTGCTGATAACTCTTTGACGTTGACGTCACCGCTAACCGTATTGACAACGAGTTTATCTACTTTCGTGTTCTTGATATTTAAATCACCAGATGTAATCGAAAATGCTGCATCCTTTGCATTAACATCACGAAAATCAATATCACCACTAACGGTTTTATGCTTAAACTCTACAAGTTCAATGCTCTTTGGAACTTCAATGATAAAGCTGATACTGTCTTTCTTATTTTGTTTAAAGAGTAAACCTTTAAATTTAGGTGATTCTATTTTTAATTCACCATGACGATAACTGATGTTGTATTCATTGATATCACCAGGTCCTTGATAGTTCACGTGGTAATCAGAATCATTTGATGCTCTTACCGTCACATCTTGATAAACCATAGCTATATAAACTTTTTGTTCATCTTCTGATGGCGTAATGCTTTTAAAAAGTTTGAAGTCATCTTGACTGTCATCACTTTCGTCATTGACATCACGTGATGTTGTATTTGATGATAGCTCTTCTGCTAACGCTTTAGGATCACCAAAACGTTGTGGAATTTCTTCTTCAGTTAAGCCTTCACGCAGTGCTTCTGAAATCATTTCATCATGATCTCTTATAATATCATCAATTTCATCTTGACTAACGTTTCTCTTCTTTAATTCGTTCTTTAAATCTTCTAAATATGTCATCATTCTTTTTTCCTCCTTGGTTAATGATATGATAGACGCCACCAATAAATGCGTCCCACTCTTCTCTGAGTGATAAATAATAGATAAAACCTTTTTCAGTCATCTGATAGTATTTTCTTGGTGCACCTTCGTTTGATTCAACTAAATACGTTTTAAAATAATCATCAGATGTTAATCGTCTTAAAATGGGATAAATCGTATTTTCACTGACATCGATATGCTCTGATAGCTGACTGATAATATCATAGCCATACGAATCTTTTTCAACAAGTAGTGATAAGACACATAATTCAATAATGCCGCGTTTAAATTGTGGATTCATAAGACACCTCCTACACACCCATTATAACACAGTACTATTTATCACACAATACCTAAAATGGTATTTTCAATAGAGAACAAAAGTGAATAAATTCACTCGGGGCGATTAAATCGCCTTTTCTTTTTTCT
>CAZETB010000046.1:0-10683 GCA_964514865.1 uncultured Mariniplasma sp.
TATCTTTTTTTTGGCAGTCAACCTTACGGTTGGTACACTTTTCCTTTTTGGCCATTACTTATTCTAAGTCTTACTGCCTTCTTTTACGAAAATCTGAGCGACAAGAAAAATATATTTCTCTCTTTTATTATCGCCATAACTATTTTTGGTAGCAATCTAGCACGAATTATGGGGATATTTGAATTCCAAAAATATTCTAACCTTTGGCGATTCCTTATTCCTACCGCTATTTTCTTTCTCGTTATTAAATATCTAGTCAAAAAACCAACTTCTCGCATTTTGAACTTTATTATCCTTACCCTTATCCTTAGTTCTGTCTATTTCAATTTTTACTATCTCAATCAAATCACTATCGATTTTTGGTGGCAAAACATTTCCTAAGTTTTATTCCAATAATTCAAAATACTCAGTATTTTATTTTTTAGATATATAAATCAAAAATTGCGCCTTCCTGTCAGGTTTATAAATCGTTTTCCATAGTTCCAGTTTACTAATTGCCTCATTTACTGTTGGGTTAGAAACCGAAACCACATACATTGTCTCCTTATCGATATCCTCTTGATTCCAATCAATATTCTTAATCCAATATTTTCCAATCTTACCAGATTCATCTGTTCTATTTATCATTTCCCAAGCATCAAAGGCTCCCCAGTACCCCAAATAAAGTCTTGGTAAGCCCACATATTGACCAAACTCACCAAACCTTGGTTCAATTACCACCCATTTATAATCATTTACTACTGGTTTAATTTCCTCAAACGCCTGTTTATAACCATACTGATAATTATCGCCAGTAATTTTAGGAAAATGAACATAATAAGCTACGCCAAAATAAGCAAAATTTATTAACCCCAACAATACCAACCACCAAAAAAATTTTTTTGATTTTTCGAAAATAACTTTTACTCCTACCGCCATTATCAAGATCGTTGGCATAATAAAAGGTAAATTTCTTACTGAAGCAGGGGATCCTGTCAGTGCTGGAACTAAGGGACACAGTAACCACCACATCAAAATAAACCTGGTTTTATCTTTAAAAACTTTTTTTAAATTAGCTAAACCAAAAAACAAAAACGGTGCCGTCGCCAACAAAAACCAGCCGAAATTAAAAGGCTCATTTTTAGGAAACAAATCCATCCCATTAGTAAACAAAAAATCTAAACCAAAATGTTGTCCATAATTATAAACTGGCTCTACCAATATATTGGCTAACTTTTTTATCCAAAAATCACCATTATTTAACCAATAGTTTTGTACTCCTGCTGTTTTAAACCAAATTTGTGACGAAGCTCTATTAAACGGATCTCTCATTTGAACCATCACAAAATCATAAAAAATCGGCAATGAAACCAAAATTGTCACTAACCATAATGGTAACCAATTTTTAAACTTAATTTCTTTTTTCCAACACCACCAACAAGCTATCAGCAACAACGGTACTAATCCCTTTTCAGTATGATATGCCCAAATCGACAAACCAAAAAAGAATCCCGCCAAAATTAATTCAACCATCCGTCTTTTTCTTTTATAAATCAAGACTAAATAAATTCCCAGTAATAATATTACTGAAGCTAAGTTTGATTCATAGGCCGCTCTCGACACAAAGATGCTTTTCGGATTTAATGCCAACAAGATCGCCGACATTATTCCTATTTTATCTCCAGCCAATTCTTTGCCTACCAAAGCTATTAAAAATATCGCCAAAGTTCCAACCATTGCCGACAAAAGCCTTACCCCGTATTCATTATTACCAATTACATAATTAAAAGGTATATTAAAGTAAGCATACAAGGGTGCTTTGTAATCCCTATGGGAAATAAATGATAATGGCATTTTTTTTCTGTGTTCATCCATTCCTGTTACCCTCACCGAATAACTGTCATAAGCTATCGATATTTCATCATTACCTAGATGAACCGGATTTTTATTTAAACCAACAATTCTAAATACACCCCCAATTAAAGTAATCAATACCATCCAAAGCCAAAAATTATTTTTCATAGTAACAAATCAAAAATCAATAAACCAACCAATAGTAATTTATATTTATTCGTTCTGATACCTCGATATATCCAATAAAAAACCACTGGTAACGCCAAAAAAATAAATTTTTCACTACTCCCAATCATTCTCCAAGCAGACGTTGCCAATACCACAAGAAACCATATTAAAATACCTAAGTCTCTTTTTTTATCTCTAAAAAAATCCATCAAACCAAGAGTCATCAACCAGCTTCCACTAAAACCAATTGTTTTTAACCAAAAATAAGGCGACAATATTTTTGAAAAATTTATCAACCATAAAAAACTTTTTAAGTAATCACTATAAAACAAACTTCTCAAACAAAAAGGCAAAAACAACCCTTCATTTATGTACCTCTCTATTGATTTTGTGACACCAGGGTAATTCCAAATTGACTGCTCCCAATCAAACAAAATAAATGGTTTACTAAATTTCAAAAATAACAAATCATTGGCAATTAAATTTAAAACCACTAAAGCCAACAAAAATAACCAAAAATATCTCTTTTTTTGTTTAAAAATAAACCAAAAAGACAAAAACATTGCTAAGCTTATCCACCAGGGCAAACTCCTAATCAGCATCAAACTACCTGAGTTTACCGACACCATCCATAACACCAACAAACCCAAAAAAATATCCAAAATAAACATCTGTAGTTATCATAATTCTTTTTAAGAATTTCACAACATAGTAAGTTGAATAAACCCTAAACCCGTGCGAAACTGACTTAACTATAAAACTCATGAAAAAAATTCTATTTTTATCAATTTTTATTTTAATTAATCTCGTTTTGAGAATTTATTTGTCTATAAACGAAATTCCCAAAGGGGACATTCTAGTTCACCAAGAGTGGGGAAAAGTTTTATTTCAACAAGGTCTATCCGGATCATATTTTTTCCAAGGTTGGACTTACACTCCACCCACTCAACCACCGCTTATGATGGCCGGTTTTTATTTATCCGAATCTATTTATCAAAATCGCAATCTATTTTCCCAACTCCACAACACTATCAAACTTCCTCCGGCTTTTCTTCTTCTCGGTTTCCAAAAGTATGGTCAAGTACTAACTCTTCGTTTATGGGAAACCTTATTTACCTATTTCATTGCCTTAACATTCTTTTTCTACTTTTCAAAAAAGACATCTTTTCTCAAATCATTACTGATTTTTAATTTAATTATTTTTAATCCAATTTCGCTTTTTACTAATTCTATCTGGGGACAAAACGATATTCTTCCTACTGCCTTTATGTATCTAAGCTTTTTAAACATTTTTTCAAATTTTATTTTACTTAGTCCTATCATTTTTCTCATTGGAATTTTATTTAAACCAACTATTGCCATACTCGCACCTTTCTTTTTTTGTCTTTTTATAAAAAAATACCAAAAACAAGCACATTCTTATAGAATAATAAAATTACTCTTAGTCTTTTTTTCTTGTCTTACCGTTTTTTGGTTATCTTTTAAACCATTTATTCCTTCAAATGTTGATACTGTTCCTTACATTGCCAGTATCATTAACCATCGTATTAGCACTTCTTCAAAAGGTCTCAATTTAGCCTCTATATCTGCCTTCAACCTGTATTCTCTTATTTTCAATATTGACCAAACTTATGCCACCAACCAAAATTCTTTTTTCCAACTAAAAGATTTTGCTTTAGGTTTATTTATTCTCATCAATATATTTTTAATTATTAAATTTTTTAAAACCCCAAAAATTAGTTTCAATCATACTTTGTTTTACATTTTTATTATTTCCCAAACCGCTTTTTTATTTTTAACCAACATGCTCGACCGGTATTTTATCCCTGGTTTTATCTCTTCAATTATCATTATGGTTTTGTATTGGAAAAAATTTGGACTTCTCATGTTTCTCCAGCAAATTATTTGGCTTAGTAATCTTATCTATGCCTATTACTATCGCGACAATCAATTAATTTTCTCCCTTTTTAGAAACTACAATTTTTTACTAATCAGAATTTTATCTTCACTTAATCTTCTTGTTTTCTTTTTTGTTGTTAAACAATCTCTCTATTCCAAAACTTTTTCTCCAGATATCAAAATAAATTAAAATGTTTATTATCGATAAACCTCTCGGTATCACTTGTCCACCCCAATCAAAACATGTTTTAATAAAACCAAATTGTTGAGGGAAAAAACCATAAAACATGTTTAAAAACGTTATTGTCGACAGAACTATAAAGTGACCAAAATATTTCTTGGTATATATCGAATAAACCAACAAAGATACAATACTATAAAAAGAATATCTTTCATGCATTCCGGTCATAAATAACCAACTTCCAAAACCAACCATAAAAACCGATAAAAAAATTGTTTCTGGTTTTTTTATCTTAATTAATTTGAAAGAGAATAGTGTAATTGTTATGTATATGATATAACCCCAATTTTTAGCCGAAATAAACAAATACTGCCAATCTTCAAAACCTATTTTAATAGGATAAGGGTAAATAATATACCAAAAATTAAAAGCATTAAACGTCATTAACCCTTCAGCGGTATTTAATCGTTTAAATAAAAGTTGTAGTAACTCAACTAAATTCCCTTTATTAAACCAAGTCAATGTCCATAAACTAAAAAACCCAGCCAATAAGCCGCCCAAGAATAAATTTCTCCAGGGAAGTTTTTGTTTAAACCAAATTACCAAATAAAGTGGTAATAAAAAAATACAATCAGGTTTTAAATTTATTGCTATCGCGTACAATAGCGGCGCCCAAATTGAACGTTTTGTTGTCATCAAAACTAACGAAAGTAACAAAAACAACCATGACAACTGATTTGATTGCCCCCAAACTGAGGACAAATACCAAGAAAACGGCAATAATAAATAAGCCAAAACATACTTTTTCCAATCAATCTTGTTCTTTTTACATAACCAAAAAATAAGCAGTGCCACCAAGAAATCCGCTACTACCATAATTTGTTTGATCACAATTATTACTCCTAACAAGTATTCTGTATTTTCGTAAACAGCACTCCCAAACCACCTAATAAAGTCAAAAAACCAAATAAACTTTGTCGGCGCTAATCTATGTAAAGCAATAAAATTACCCAAACTCGACATCCACCACATCAGTTGACTATGAATATTGTAAGCTTCAAAATAAACCCAACTAATTAACGGTGGGTGATTAGGCCAAATACAACCCCACTGATTCCAATTATACAAACCTTTAACTCCACCATTAACATACATCCACTTACCCCATTCCGCCTGAATTCTTATATCACTATGAGCCGGAGAAAAACTTAAAGCTATCCTTCCAATTATCAACAACAAACAAACAATGGTTATTTTCCAATTTTTTCTTAACCATGCCTTCATAAGAATCATTATATCAATCAGTCCACCACAAGTCAGTCAAAATTTAGTGTAAAATCAACTTATTAATGAATCGTCTAACCGGAAATCAATTCTCAATAGTTATTGTTACTTGGAATACCGCCCAAATTACCCAAAAATGCGTCGAAACTATCAATCAGTATCTACCAGGTCAAGAAATTATTGTGGTTGATAATGGCTCTCAGGATAATACTGTTGAGGTTTTAAAAAAAATCAAAAACGTTAAAATTATCGAAAATCATGCCAATCTTGGTTTTGCTAAAGCCAATAATATTGGATTTCAACAGGCCACTAATGATTATATAGTTTTTATGAACTCCGACATTGAATTAACCGATAATAGTCTTTCCCAAATGGTTAATTATCTTAAAAATAATTCCCATATTGGTATCATCGGCCCAAAATTTCTCAACCCTGACATGACACCTCAAGCTTCTGTTTTTCCACCACAAACGAGCCTTAATGCTTTCAAAGAATTCTGGCTGAACCAAAAAGAATCATATTCAAAATATGTTCCTTCCACTCAAAATCCCATCAATGTAAGTTATATTTCCGGTGGTTGTATCGCTACTAATAAAGAATTTTTTAAAAAAATAGGCAAGTGGAACGAAAAATATTTCTTTTATTTTGAAGACATGGATCTTTGTCGTCAGGTTTCCCGATTCAAAAAAGACATAGTTTATTTTCCCCAATGTTCCGTTATTCATCGCCATGGTGCCAGTGGTAAAAATTTAGCCCCAAGTCAAGATCAATGGCGCCGACTTATTCCCGGTAGCATTAAATTCCATGGATATTTCAAACATTACCTCATCAATTTTATAATTTGGTCCGGACAAAAATGGCAAAAACTTTTTCAAAAATAACCAATATTCTTATCTTTGCACTGATTCTTAGGATAATTTTAGTTATTATCTCTGGCTACCATCCTGACATTCTAAATCACGTCGATTGGGGCATTAGGTTTTTATCCTTAGGCCCAAAGAAATTTTACGAAAATATTTTTTGGGGAGTTTCCTGGCCAAATCAGCCATTTGGATCAATGCTTTTGTTTGCCCTATGTGCTGCTATAAAAAATACTCTTTTTGGGGCCATCGAATTTCTCAATCAAACATTTTCTTTTTTCCCCTCATTCATAATCCCCACTATCGAACAAAATCTTCATATCTGGCTGGTAAAATTACCTTTTATTCTCTCCGACATTGGTATTGGTTACCTTATTTACAAGATCGTCACTGAATTTAAACATGAATATGCCATTATTGCTGCCTCATTTTTTTTATTCAATCCAGTTCTAATCTACAATTCTGCCATTTGGGGACAAACCGACTCACTCATTAACTTACTCGCTCTATCAGGTTTTTATTTAATCTTCAAAAAACATTATTTCCCTGGGGTTATTCTCTTTCTTTCTAGTTTTTTATTTAAATTATCACTCATTATTTATTTGCCGATTTTTGGACTTTTGTTGCTAAAAAGAATCAAAGATTGGAAAAAATTTATTCTTCCGATTACCACTTTTACTTTGTTTATTTTTCTCTTAGCTATTCCTTTCACTTTTGGTGATAAGACCCCTTTTCAATGGCTCTGGTACATGTATACCAATCGGGTCTTAGTCCGACAGGGAAGTATGCTCAACGGAAATGCTTTCAATCTCTGGGGGTTAATTTTTAGTATTGATATTTCCAAATCAGAATTTGGTCAATTTTTTGGCCTGTCATACCAATTTATCAGTCGAATTTTGTATATCATCTTTCTTCTTCCAGTCTGGGTTAAATTTTTTCGATCCAAGGATAACATAAATAATCTATTGTTAGCTTTAACAGTTTCCGCTTTTGGCAGTTTCATTTTCCTTACCAACATGCACGAACGATATTTGTATCCCGTCTTTCCTTTAATTACCTCTCTTATTTTTTTACCCAACTCATTTATCAAAAAATCTCACTTAATTATTTTATCCATAATCCATTTTCTTAATCTATATAATCTTTGGTTCTATCCGTCAATTCCGTTTCTAAAAAACATCCTCATTTCATCCAATTTTCTCTTTTGTCGGGTTCTTTCAGTTATACTAATAGTAATCTGCTTCAATTATTTGATTAAATACCTCAAAAGTGAAATTAAGTAAATTAAACATTGGTTTAATCATTTTACTATCTGTCTCCTTATTAATTCGATTAATTAAAATCAATAATTTAAGCTTATTTGGTGACGAAATTGACGTTGGTTATCAGGCATTCTCTCTTCTTCAAACCGGTCGGGATTATAAAGGTAATTTCTTACCCACCTATATCCAATCCCTATCGGAATCCCGGGCTCCACTTTTAATTTATCTCACCATTCCTACGATTAAAGTCTTTGGTTTAAACTCTCTTGGAGTCCGACTTCCACCAATCATCTTTGGTGTTTTAAGTGTCTATATCTTTTATAAGCTGATTTTTCTTCTTTCAAAGTCTGACAAACTAGCACTCTATAGTTCTGCCGCTCTGTCTTTTATGCCCTGGCATTTCCATTACAGCCGATCAGCTTTCGAGGTTACTTTACTTTTATCCATCATCTTAGCTGCCATTTACTTTACTCTAAAATTTATCGAAACTTCTCATCAAAAATATCTTTATTTTGCTATCACTCTTTTTTGTCTCAGTTTTTACACTTACAACACGGCTAATGTATTTGTTCCTTTAATTATTCTTTTTCTCTTTTTTAATAACTTCAAAAAAATTACTTCCAAAATTAATCTCAAAAACTTTTTTATCTCTTTAGCTATATTTTTTTGTTTAACCCTACCATTAATTTATCAAATCTTCTTCGGTAGTGCCGCTAATCGATTTAATCTTATTAGTATTTTTCATGACCAAACTCTCGTTGACAATATTATTACCAAAAGAACCTCATTCTCATCATCGACACAGTTAGTCGAAAAAATCTTTCATAACAAGCCGGTTGTCTGGGGTAAAACGTTTATTCAAAGTTATCTTAGCAGTCTTTCTTTGCCTTTTATTTTTAGCTCCGGGGATCAAATCAATATTCGCCACAGTCTTCCCGGTTTTGGTTTAGTCTTTTTAGTTTTTTTACCTCTCATTCTCAAAGGCTTATTTTCATTAAACTTCAAAGACAAACTCCATCAATTAATCTTTTTTTGGCTTCTTATTTCTCCTATCGCCGCTTCACTCACCACTAATGGTGGGAATCACGCCACCAGATTATTCCTTATGGTTATTCCTTTAGCTTTTTTTGCCGGACTTGGATTGACGGACATTTTGAATCAGCCCAAAATTCTTTCTAAATTATTTATTTCCTTTCTCTTTTTTGGTTTTATTTTTGAAATTTCTGCCTACAGTCATGAATATTTTACCCATTATCCCAAAGATTTTCCCAAGCCGTGGAACTTTGGTTACCAGGAATTATTTAGCAGTATTCCAGAACATTCGTCCAATCGTATATTTATTAGCAATAGTAACTTTAATTCTCTTCTCCCATATCTTTTTTATCAAAAAATTTCTCCTCAAACCCTGCCACCTATAAACGATATTGAGTCTCGCAAAATTATTAGTGATATGTCCGGTTTTAAGCTTACAGATAAAATTTACTTTATTAACAATTGGTACCACAATAACGAAATCTTCAACCGGGTTAACGAAATTGCTCAGTCTGGTGATACTTTTGTTTTATTCCAGTTAAATGAAATTCCTGGAGATATGGATTTATCTCAACAAAGCCCCTTGGTTAATTATCAGATACTTAAAGTAGTTAAAAATCCAAATGGTTCTATCCTTGGGCAAATTATTCAAAAACAATGAAACCAAAATTTATTTTAATTCTCATCATCACCCTTGGTGCTTTTCTTCGACTAGTTAATTTAGGCAGTCTTCCCAGTGCCTATTCTCCTGACGAATTAGCTCAAGGTTACACCGCTTATTCCATCATTCAAACCGGTAAAGACGAGTGGGGAAGTAAAAACTTATTCAATCTTCAGTCATTTGGTGACTATAAACCCCCGGTTCAAACTTTACTTATGATTCCTTCAATTAAACTTTTTGGGCTAACACCATTTGCTGTCAGGCTCCCTAATGCTATTTTTTCTATAGCCACAATTCTTTTAACTTATCTCATTGCCAAATCATTATTCAATGAGTCCAAGATCTCTCTTCTTAGTAGTCTCTTTGTTTGTCTCTCACCTTGGAGTCTTCCCATGTCTCGAATTGCTCTCGAAGCCAATTTAGTCATCTTTATTATCTCTCTAGCCACTTATCTTTTCCTTATCTCCCAAAAAAAACAAAATATTTTTCTTCTGTTAACATCAATCTTGTTTTTTGGTATCAGTCTTTTTACCTATCACTCCGCCAAAATATTCACTCCATTATTTTTTATTTTTCTTATTATTCATCAAAAAACCTACTCTAAACCAAAATTTTTAATTACCTCCGTTTTTGTTTTTTCTTTATTCTTAATCTCAAATTTATATATAAATAGTCAGATAAAATCAAACCGGACAGGAGACATTGCTATCTTTAACCCCACCGATCATTGGTCATATGTTTCCAATACTCAATACGAAATTACTCAAAACGGTTTACCTTACTTCGTTACTAAACTCTTTTACAACAAAATTGTTTATCTTTACGAAACATTTACTCAAAATTACTTATCCTATTTCTCCCCTCAATTTTTAATTAGCCAAGGGGCCGGAGAAACCACTTATGGAATGATCCCTGGCTACGGAGTTCTTGGTCTCATTCCCGGTCTCGGTTTTATCTTTTCTCTAATTTTCTTAATCCAAAAAAGGCCACTTGAATCCAAAAGAAATTTAATCTTCATTCTCTCGGCCATTTTAGTTCCACCCCTCATAGCGGCTATAGCCAAAGGTCAATATTCTGCCAACAGAGTCTCTCTTATGATGCCATTTATTCAAATTTTCTCTGCTTTTGGTTTAATCACTCTTGTATCAGAAATAAAGAAATATCAAAAACCAATTTATCTTTGTTTATCTTTAATTTTTACCTTTACCACTCTAACTTTCCTTCAGCGCTATTTTTTTCAAGGTAATCAAATTTTAGCTGAAGGTATGCTTTACGGTCACCAACAAGCCAACGAATATCTCAAAAGTATTAATACTAATCACATTATTTACTCCAGAAAACTTTCCGAACCACAGGCATATGTTAGTTTCTTCAACCAAATTGATCCCCAGGTAGTTCAATCAGAATCGATTAATTGGTCAGAGTATCAAACCAGAAATCTTTCCTTCCTTGATCAACTCGGCGAGTATAAATTAGAAAATTTTATCTTTAGAGAAATTAATA
>CAZETB010000047.1:0-10648 GCA_964514865.1 uncultured Mariniplasma sp.
ATGTCATCAAAATCAACTCTTACGAGTGGTGGAAATCCGATATCATCAAAATCTAGTGATCTATTTTCGAATAAATTTTGGATTTTTGAACTTAAACTTACAAAACTGATTAATGCGACAAGTGTTACAGATAGGATTACAAATAATTTTTTCATGGCTTGTGCCTCCCTTTTACCTAATTGTATTATCAATTAGGGTAAAAAAACAGGGCGGATTTGTCCTATTCGAACAAAAGATTTATGAAAATGGAGTGAAAATGATGAAATCTCAAGAATTATGCAATTATTTGGAAAGATTACGTGCAGCTAGAAACATCTCTCAAGAGTCATTAGCTCAAGGAATCACCTCGCTCCGTCAATATCGTAGATATATGAACGGTGAATCAGAAATTCCATTTCAAATCATTGATCAACTTTGTGATCGACTAGGTATTCAAACTATCAATCTCATCCAAGAAATTGAATCAGCACGAACAGATGAATCAAAAGAAATTGATAAATTTTATAATGCGGTTGTATTTAACAATGAAGAAGTAGCAAAATTAAGGGAGTCATTAGAAAAAAGAAATTTTATCGATAATGAAAATCGTTTAGTTTTTGAACATAGTGTCATCATATACGATTTTATGAGTCATAAAATGACTATCGAAGTTGCGTCAGAAAAAACAAAAAAGCTTATCAATTTTGATAAACTAGGTAAACAACGAATATTGACATTGACAGAAATGTTTATTTTGACATCTCTTTTGGATTTAGATCCAGATGAAGACGATAAAAAAATGATATCTACACTTCTCAAAGACATTTTAAACGATTCGTCAATTGTCCTAGGGTCAAGTATTAATTTTGCTTATCAATTAATCATATTCCGATTAGCAAAATATGCTGGACACAATAAATCATTCGTGGATGTTATCTATTACTGTGAGTTAGGTATAAAAAACAGTATGAAACTTAAAAATTTTTATCTCTTAGAGTATTTTTATTATTTTAGCGCTCTTGCTTATTATCGAACTGGCGATCTAGAAAATTATCAGGATATGCTCATGAAGTGTTTCATTGCACTGAACATAGATTACAATGAGCAGAAGATTGAAAAATTCACAAGAACAATCAACAGTGATTTCAACATCAACTTTTCAGATTTCGTTATTGAACACTATCAGTCCAAGAAAAACAATGGCATGGTATAACCATGTCATTTTATTCATGAAACACAAAAGGAGAAAACCATGGAACCTTGTAAAATAATCTTAAAACCAAAGGAAGAAATTCGTATTCAAGAAGGTCATCCTTGGGTGTTCAACAATGAAATCGATCAAATATCTGGACATATTCAAAGTGGTGAAATAGCTTATGTTTATAGTTCAAAAAATATTTTTGTTGGTAAAGGGTTTCTCAATACATCTTCGAAGATATTTGTCAGAATATTGTCTCGCATTGAAGATGAAGTAATCGACAAGAACTTTTTTGCACATATCATCCAACAAGCAAATCAATCAAGACGTGATTTAGGCTATGATCACAGTTATCGTGCATTGTTTGCTGAGGCAGATGGTATACCTGGTCTTATCATCGATAAATACGGTGATTACTTATCCGTTCAAATTCTATCTTTAGGTATCGACTTAAGAAAACAGATGTTCATCGACATTCTCATGCAACTTTTCAATCCCAAAGGGATATACGAAAGAAGCGATGTGCCAGTTAGAAAAAAAGAAGGTCTTGAACCATACAAAGGATTGTTATACGGTGATGTTCCTGAACTTATTCGAATCAAAGAAAATGATCTTTGGATGGACATTGATATCATCAACGGACAAAAGACTGGCTCTTTTCTCGATCAACAAGATAACCACAATGCCATCAAACCTTATGTCAAAGATAAAACTGTTCTTGACTGTTTCTCACATATCGGTGGGTTTGGTTTACATGCTGCTTATCATGGTGCCAAAGAGGTGACCTGCTTAGATATCTCTGAACTTGCTGTAGAAAACATCAAACATAATGCTTCAATTAACAATTTACATCAAGTTACTGCAGAAAAAGCTGATGTTTTTGAAGCATTAAGAAGTTATCAAAAAAATGGAATGCAATTTGATGTCGTGGTACTTGATCCACCAGCTTTTGCTAAGAAGAATGATGATATCAAAAAAGCATATCAGGGTTACAAGGAAATAAATTTACAAGCTTTAAAAATTATCGCTCCTCAAGGATACTTGATATCTTGTTCATGCTCTCACTATATGACACCTGCATTATTTATGGACATGTTGCTTGATGCTTCTCATGATGCAAAACGAATAACTCAAATGGTAGAATTCCGCATTCAAGGAAAAGATCATCCTGCATTATTTGGTTCAGATGAATCATTATATTTAAAGTGTATTACACTTCGAGTTAAGTAAAAAAGATCATTCGATTGATCTTTTTATTTTGACTATATATCGCTTAATAATGCGATATTACATGATTTTATTATCTACTATAAACGCATGCCCATTTCAATTCTTACTTCTTTATTATCAATGTCATTATTGGTGTATGACATGGTATCAAGACCAATAAAATGCATACCTCTTTTTAAGTAAAAACTAATAGCAGGATCATTACAACTTTGACACTCCAACACGATAGCTCGTGCTTTTTGTTCCTTTGCAATCTCAACAATGTAATCAAATAACATTTTACCATATCCACTTCTTCTAGACTTTTTATCAACTAAAAAGTTCCAAATGCGATAGCGATTATTCCAAGTTTCTAGTGATCCTTCAATAACTCCAATGAGTTTCTTCCTGTCAAATATACCAAAAACTTGAGGTTGTTCGATATATTTTTGAAAGAGATAATCTGTGAATTTCTTTTCTTGTTTCCGTCTAAATCTCTTCTTCTTAATGGTAATTTTAACTTCTTTTTTCTTTTTGATGGAAACATGATAATAGTTCTTTGTAATATACTCATATTCAAGTTTATAATCTTTATATTCAATTTCTGATAGTTGTTCGATACGTGACATGTCTTATTCCTCTTGTATTAGATAGTTTTATTATATATGAAAACATATAGACATACAATAATAGATTCATCAAGATGGTTGGCACTATGTTAAAATAGATGTGAGGTGAGAATCATGTTGCGTGTTCTTTTGACTGGCTTTGAGCCATTTGGTGGTGAAAAGATCAATCCTTCTTTTGAAGCTATCAAGCGTATAGATTATCAAAAATTACCCTGTGAAACCTGGGTTATAGAACTTCCTGTTGTGTTTTATGAATCATCAAAATTGTTAATTGAACATATCCATGAGATTAAACCAGATATCATTATCATGGTTGGTCAAGCTGGAGGACGAAAAGAAATTTCAATCGAACGTATTGCTATTAATGTCGATGATTCAAAAGTTCCCGATAACAAGGGAGTTGCGCCACGTCAAGATCCTATTTCAGTATTTGGTCCTGTTGCATATTTTTCAACATTACCTATTCATGCTATTCAACGAGAACTTGAGGATGCTAACATCCCATGTGGTATTTCTAACAGTGCTGGAACTTATGTTTGTAATCATATATTTTATAGCACCATGCATGAACTTGCACAACTTCACACAACGAAAACAATGGCTGGTTTCATCCATGTTCCTTATACAACAGATCAAGTCATTGATAAACCTCAAACATTTAGTTTGCCAATTTCTGATATAACAAAAGCGCTTGAGTTAATCGTAAAGACATGTGTGACAGAACATCTTTTATAATATAAAAAAATCGAGATCTCCTCGATTTAATCTAGTAACCTAAACTGGCTAAAGTCGTTTGGGTTTTTTTCTAACCAATAGGATTTGCCATTATCTGTTCGCCCCATAAAGCCATAGTCTATGAAATATCTTCTGATCATCACATAATCATCAACCATAGGTTTTAAGATGTCATTAATCTCTTTTTCTGAATAGTTTTTATTCATATGAAAGTGATGAATAATGATACATAACATGATGTATTTACGTTTCTCTTTGGCTGGAATTGATTTGAAAACAAGGGGGTTTTTAGAAACCACGTAACTATCACAAAATGCCTTAAACTCATCTATCGATATTTCAAACATAACTGAACACCTCATCTAGTATCTTACAACACATCGATTTAAATGTCACGTTTTACTTTATTTTCATGCCATGCTTTCGTCAATTCTACATCTTTCATCGTAAGTTGATGCCCACTTTCGACCCAGGTCAAGGTTGAATGAGCACCTCTTAAACGAAGCATCTTATCAAGTTCTTTGGATTCTTCTTCCTTGACTATAGGGTCTTGTTTTGAAGCGATAATTAAAATATCAACATCACTTAAATCATTTAACTCATCTTTTTTGAGTGGAACCATCGGTCTCCATAAAACAGCTGACTTAAATGGATGATCTTCATGTAACAATATTGATCCAGCAATATTTGCACCATTAGAATAACCTATAACGGTCATGTTCTCACGTTTGATATGATATGTCTGTTCACTCTTCTGAATAAAGTCATAAAGATTTTTGGTTTCTTCAACAAGACTATCCAAATCAAAGACGCCAGGAGCTATACGCTTAAAGAATCGTGGCATGCCAGATTCCAAAATATTACCTCGAATGGATAAGATATTGGCATTAGGATCAATCATTTTTGCAATATCTACTAAATCATGCTCGTTTCCACCTGTGCCATGGAGCATCACGAGTGTATGATCAGTAGATCCTTTCATCCAAATATGTCTCATTTCTTTGAACCTTTAATCTCTTTAGCTCGATAACCAATCTTTTTAAGTGATGAGATCACCAGCATCAATTCATCTTCAGTTAATTGATCATACATGTGCATAAGTGTTTCAACATGTTTTGGAAAAATGTTATCAAAAAAGGTGCGTCCTTTTTCAGTCATTTCAACCATCATAACGCGTTTATCCTGTTCATCTTGTGTTCGCTTAATCATCCCTTTGATTTCCAGTTGATCAATCACGTAAGTCAAAGAACTTGGTGCCATGAGTAACCTTGAAGCCATGGACTGCATCGGTTGTGCACCTCGGTTATACAGTAATTCTAATGTGCCAAATTCTGATGTGTTAAGCTGATGAGATTTGATATCCTTCTTAATGACTGATTCAACATGTTGCATCGTTCTAAATAAAACAGTTGTTAACTTAAGATAATCTTTTTCGTTTTTCATGGTATCTCCTTTAAAATTCTTCTTTTATATAAACCTTATCACTACGCTTCGTGTCAATTGGGCGTACCAGTTTTTCGATGCGTTCTCTTTGGTTTCTAAAACGAGGTGGAAGAGCTAGTTTTTCTCCTAGTGTTTCATAAGGTTCTTCATCATCAATAAATCCTGGACCTTCTGTGGCAAATTCAAATAAAATTCCCGGATATAATCTTGTATATAATGATTTAAAGTAAAAGCGATCGACATAACCTGAGTGGACAGCACCTAGTTGATTCAAATGCTTAATCCACGTTTGAATATCTGTCTCATCATGTACACCGAATGCAACATGATGAATACCTCCAAATCCTTGTCTTGCAGGTGGAAGATCATCGCGATGTTCAACAATGACAGAACCACCGTTTCCACCAAGACCTGTTTGATATCGTGTAAAACGACCTTCTTCATCAGTTTTTTCAAATGTTAATTTATGTGCTAGTACATGATTCATTAAATCTTTATTGCTGACGCGAAAGAAAACTGGACCCAACCCATAGATGGCAACATGCAAGGGTACTGGACCTTTTTTCCAAGGAATACCAGGCTTTACGCCTTGATCAGTTTCATCTGAGATTAACACATATTCTTGATCGTCAAAATCTCTAAATTCAAGCATTTTGATACCAAACAATGATGTGATAGGTTCATGATTAACATTATAATGGTTCAATCTTTTAACCCAATAGTCTAGTGCTTGATCATTTGGTACACGGAATGTCGTTTTAGCAATCTCATTCGTTCCTCGGATAGCTTTTGATGATCCTGGAAAATCAAAAAACGTCATATCAGTTCCTGGACTCCCCACATCATCAGCAAAGAATAAATGATAGGTTTGTATATCATCCTGATTCACAGTTTTTTTGACGAGTCTTAATCCAAGCACATTTGTAAAGAAATCATAGATTTTTTCTGCACTGCTTGTCATGGCTGTCACATGGTGCATACCTAATAAAGCATTCATATTATCACATCCTCAAATTCATTATATAAAGTGATTATCAATAATTCAACGATTATGCTTCGAATTCGAAATATTCTATGTGAATATGTCAAAAATATTTCATATCATGCCAAAGTCATGTATAATTAAAGGTGACATGCATAACATCGTGTGTCATCCTAAGGTGATGTCAATGAAAAAACAAAAATACTGGTACAAGCTAGATAATGCAGGAAAAATCTTCCCAGCTGTGTCGCAAGACGAACGTTCAAACGTCTTTCGGCTCTCTTTTTATCTAGATGAAACAATCGATAGTACCATCTTAGAGGAAGCTGTTAATAAAGTTCTACCTCGCTTTGAAACATTCGCTGTCCAACTCAAAAATGGACTCTTTTGGAATTACTTTGCATCCAATACAAAGCATTTTGAAGTGGAAAAAGAACCGCCTCAAGTATGCAAATACTTTAAAGCTTATAAAAATCATGGTTACTTATTTAAAGTCTATTATTTAGATAATAAGGTGACCTTAGAAACATTCCATGCCATCTCAGATGGTACGGGCGCTATGCACTTTTTAAGATCAATCGTCTACAATTACTATCGCATAAGAGGATTTAAACTTGATCATGAAGGTAAAATCCTAAGTGAAAAACCATACTCTAAAAAAGAAAGTGAAGATAACTTTGTCTCTAATTACGACAAAGTTAAACGAAGAAATCTTAAAGAAGAAAAAGCTTATCATCTAGAAGGTGAACGATTCTCAAACCATTGGGTTCTGATGCTAAAAGCAAAAGTTGATACCAAATCTTTATTAACACTTGTAAAAACGAAGTATCAATGTACGGTCACTCAATTTGTGACTGCAATGCTTGCTTATGCTATTTATAAAGAATCGGTTGATTTTACCGGTAATAAGAAACCTCTTAAAATCTTCATTCCTGTTAATTTAAGACCTTATTTTGATTCTGTGACACTTAGAAACTTCTCACTTTATATCAAAGGCACATATGATGCTAAACGAACAGACTGGACATTTGAAAACATGCTTGAACTCACTAAAGAACAGTTTAAAGACCAGTTAGATAAAGATAAACTTCAATCACGTATCAGTTCACTTGTTGGTTTCGAAAAAAATGTCTTTATTAGAGTTTTACCTCTTGTCCTTAAGACCATCGCATTTAAGATTGGATATAACATTTTAGGTGAATCCATTTCGAGTTGTTCAATCTCCAACTTAGGTGTTGTTGATTTACCACAAGGCTTAGAATCTAAAATTTTAGATGCTGATTTCGTCAATGCTGGTTATGGAATTGCAATGACGTTAATTTCATTAAAATCTCATACCAATATCATTTTTAGCTCACCACTTAAAGATTTATCCATAATGAATCACATGGTGCAATTCTTAGTTGGTGAAGGTCTCGATGTCACACTTGATACGAATTATAAGGAGGGTTACGATGAAATATTGTAAAACCTGCCACGTGCATTATGATACGACATTAGAGCATTGCATGCTATGTAATGGTGAATTAGAAAGTGACGGAAATGCACAAGAAACATATAAGTTCAGTGAATGTGAAAAAAGAAAAGCATCACGCTTCTTCCATCGTCTCTTTATCTTTTTAAACATCGTATCCATTTTAATTACACTTTATATCGATTATTCAGATGGTCTACCATTGACTTGGTCACTCGTTGTTTCCATCACCAACCTTTATGCTGTTGTCATGTTTGTGTTATTAGCTGTTCCTACCATGTGGACATCTAAACTCACTAAGAGCGTGATTGTAACCATTGGTATGGTGATTTTAATTGGTTTAGCCATTCGAGATCATCAATGGGCTTTAGATTATGTCTTACCGTTTGCGATTATGTCAAATATTCTTTTAATTACATTACTCATTTTCATCAATCGTAAAAAATGGTTTGATCATTTCTCAAGTTTAATTATCATCACCTTTTTAGGTTTAGTACCTGGATTACTCAATTTACTAAATGTCACGGAAGTCACATGGCCATCAGTCGCGTGCTTCTCATATGCACTTGTCACATTGTTAGGCATAATTTTCCTACCATCTAAGGCAAGTCGCGAAGAATTCAGAAGAAGATTTCATCTATAGGCGGAGATTCCGCCTTTTTTTTAGTCAAAAAAAGAAGACTAGCGGTCTTCTTCTCGTTTATCTGGATTCATTTGTTTAACCATGTAATTAAAGATATCTTTTCGTGTAATAATACCTATAAATGCACCGAAATCATCTAACACAGGTACAAAGTTTTGTCGAGTCGCAACATCGATAATATCTTCCATATCGGTATTGATTGGTACAGAGACATTATCTTTATTTCTAGGTACTTTATGGATGGGTACCTCTTCCGTTTTATCAAAACTTAGTTTGTGTTCTTTAATATACCAGAGCAAATCCCCCTCTGATAATGTACCAACATATTTACCGTGACGATCTAGAATTGGGATCGAATTATAACGATAAATTTGCATCTTTTCTAACGCTTGGCGTATCGTGTAATCATGATAGATGTACGCCACTTTTTCTTTAGGTGTTAAGCAAAATAAAACGTTCATAAGTCTCCTCGTTTTCTCCACTTCATGTGAATGTGTGATGATGAAAACCATCTGAAATAAACCCATGCTGTGTTGATGAAAACCTCAAATCTTGCATCATTGAAAGCGCTCATATCATGCATGAACGTTACCCAAAATGATGTCAAATGCTTCTTTTGATTTTCTATTTTTATTATATCATAGATATAATGCTTTGCCAAGTGGATTAATGATAACGCTATCATTTCACATAAATAAGGCTCACCTTGTTAAAAGTGAGCCTAAATCATTTATTTTTTTGGATTTTTCTTTAATAAGATGAAAACAAATAAAACGTATAAAGCAATGAGAACTCCCAGTGTGATAAGTGATTGTACAATACCGTTAGGTGCAAAACTTGCTAAAAGTAAGATCGGGAACCCAAAGATGATTGCTGTCGTTGTTCCAGTTACAAGATCAGTTGCTGCTGGAGTTTCAAAATATGGGTCAACTTCTCTAAGTAATGCAATACCTGTTGATACTGTACCTGTCATGGTACCATACATACCTGCAAACCCTTGGAGTGTGTAGTCTTTATAAACACGTTTGGTCATCTTATGTAGATATACCATCGTGGCTGCACCAGCTAAGGTTGTTACTAAGAAGAATGTGATCCACACCTGAGGTGATGCTAAATCTTGGATGTTGATAGATACAATAGCTGCAACCACCATGAAGTCAAAGACAACACCGGCAATACGATTAAGCATATAGTTGTTTGGATATTGTCGTGTCATAATGTTTTTCGATCTTAGGTAGTTGAATAATTTCTTAGCAAGAAGTGCCATCACCATACCAAAGATGAAATTGAAACCCCAAATAAGTGAACCAACCATGCGGTAGATACCTTCATTGAGTGAGGCAAGTCTTGTTAAACCAAACATAACAAGGAGTGTTACAATGTAGACAACAGCAATGAGTGTAATCTGAATCGTTAGTTTATCAATCGATTCTGCAACAGGAACTTCATCAGGTGATTCAACTTCTTGTATTGTCGTTACTTGAATCAGCTTTTCTTCACCAGTAACTTTTTTCTTATAGACTTTGTTTAAATAGATGACACCACCAATACATGCCCAAATGAATCCCATGGATGAGATCGCTAAGCCGTAAGACTGTGCACCACCAAAACCAGTTAATACGCCTTGTGCATTGGTGAAACCTTCATAAACGGCACCGAAATTATTGGCTTGACCTGGACCTTGTCCAAATCCAAAAGGTAATAAGATACCTGATGCTAAACCGGGACCCGTCTTAAAGATAGGGAAAATGGTGAATGCTAAGATCGCAGTGATCCCAATACCAATAATCCCTTGTAAAAGATAAGATGATACGATTAACATTCCGTTATAATAGCTGTGTGCACGATGTGTTTTAATCTTAAACTTTTCGTTAACCTTTAAACCCATTGCAATAAATCCAATTGCAATCGTATGATAGGTTACCAAATTTAAGAAAAGGTTGAACTTTTCGATTTCTGCACCATCAATCCACCACGAATAACTCGTGAGTGGTCGAACGAGTGCTTCTTTAATAATGAGTCCGAGAAGCCCCGCAATAACCGATGTCGGTAAAAGTGATTTTTTTAAAATCGGAATCTTTCTTCGGATGACATTTCCTGTGAGTAGTAAAACACTCAATATACCAAAATAAATAATGATCCCCCACGTAGCTAATGATTCATAATTTGTAACCATGGTGTTCTCCTTTGGTGTTGATTGAGATTGCTCTCAAAAATATTATAACCTAAATAGTTTGAAAATAGAACTAATTGAGGTTTTATTATTCATGTAACTATGTATACTTTAAATAAAAATCCACACCTTCAAGACGTGGTTTTTCTCTCACGCCTACAAGGCTCTATACTGGCGGCCCCC
>CAZETB010000048.1:0-10647 GCA_964514865.1 uncultured Mariniplasma sp.
GTAAATGATAGGCTTCATCTAAGAAAAAAAGAAAGACAAACGTGAGTGCACCATAGACAAACGCAATAATGAGTTTAGGAATCCCACCAAAAACATAAACGCCCACATAAACGAGTGAAACGATGGCAGAAATCATAAAAATGCCCTGTCCTCTTAAGTTCAAAAGGATTAAGGCAAGCGGCATCATGATAAAGATTAAAATGGTTAATGAGCCTGCGATGGCGATGCGTCTTTTCATGGTTAAACCCCCACAATTTCATTATACAAAAAAAAGGTGGAACATACCACCCTTTATGCGTTACTTTGCGTTATTTAAAGCTTCGACTAAGTCTGCTTTAAGCATCTTGTCTGCGCCTTCAATACCTTTTTCTGCTGCTAAAGCCTTTAATTCTTTAACAAGCATTTTTGAATAGTCAACAGCTTCTGCTACTTCAACTTTAACTTCTGCTTTAGCAGGTTTAACTGCTTTAACGACTTCTTTCTTTGGAAGGTTGCCGCTAAGTGCATTCTTAGCTAATGCGCAATAAGCAGAAAAGCCTTGTGCATCATTGATCGCTAAATCAGCTAAAACCTTGCGGTTTACTTGAACGTTAGCTAATGCTAAACCATGAATAAGTGTTGAATACTTCATCTCATTTTGCTTAGCTGCAGCATTGATACGTGTAATCCAAAGCTTTCTGAATTGTCTCTTCTTTTGCTTTCTATCTCTGTAAGCATAAGCAAGTGAACGCATCACTTGTTCATGAGCTGTACGATATAATGTTCTCTTGGAACCGAAATAACCCTTTGCGAGTTTTAAAATCTTTTTGCGACGACGTCTTGCGGTATATCCGCCCTTAACTCTTGGCATATGTTTATCCTCCTGTAACTACATCAAGTTCGAAATCAAGGATTTAATACGCTTCTTGTCTGTTGCGTGAACCGATGTTTCGCCTCTTAATTGTCTGTTTTGTTTTGTTGTTTTGGAAGCTGCTAAGTGACCTGTGTATGCATGGCCTCTCATAAGCTTGCCAGTACCTGTGACTTTAATTCTCTTTTTTAAGCCACTATGTGTCTTCTGCTTTGGCATGTGATAGTCCTTCTTTCTGTAATTAATTATTATTATTGGGTGCCAATAATGCAACCATGTTTCTGCCGTCCATCTTAGGCTTTGACTCAACAGTCGCCTTAGATCCTACAGCCTCAATAAATCTTTCCATAACTTTCATTCCAACGTCGCTATGGGTAATCATTCTACCGAAGAAACGAATCGTGAGCTTAACTTTGTCGCCTTTTTCAAGGAATTTCAAGGCATGCTTCACTTTAGTATCAAAATCGTGAATATCAATCGTTGGGCTCAAACGAACTTCCTTTAATTCGACAACATGCTGATTCTTCTTCATTTCACGAAGTTTGCGTTGTTGTTCGTAACGATACTTGGAGTAATCCATGAGTTTAGCAACCATAGGCTTTGAATCAGGTGATACGACAACGATGTCGAATTCACGTTCAGCAGCAAATTTTAAGGCTTCTTTACGATTCATAGTTCCCATTTTATTACCAGTTTCATCGATCACAAGAAAATCGCCGTAAGGAATTGTCTCGTTAACTAAATCGGTATTTTTATGCTTGATTTGTTTAATGCAGTCCACCTCCATTCTATTGTGGTTTTAAGAAAAGAAAAAGTGTGTACAATATGTACCCACTTGTCGTCATCAAAAGTATGTTTTGAGTGTGACGTGTTTGCCTATGAATTCATCCATCAGGCGAGAGGGTACCTCTTCTTTTCACAAATTTAATTCCGTTAAGATTATATCATAAATCACATGGATGTCAACGAATTTCAATGATTTCGTCACATGAATAATGCTTTAACGTGATTTAAGATGAATCCTAGACTAATATAACATACTTTATATAGGATTGCAAGCCTATAAGACAGGATCATAGGCTGTGTAATTGGGATAATGATGTAGAGGATGAAAGATGGTTCATAACTCGCCAGAAAGACAAGAATAGCAGATAAGATCGGGATGATAAAACATAGACTGGGATGTTTGACCTTTGATAATATCAAAGATAGATAGGATATCATGATCAAATCTAAGACGATATGCGCAGTCAATTTTAAGTGAATATATGTTGGATAATAGCCGTATAACAGGAGTTGACATAAAAGATAGCACGATAAAAACATGACGGGAAGTAAAAGACAGTACCAACATCCTGCAAAAAACTTATTTCTAAAAACTTTTTTAGTTCCTAGATAAGCCTCTAACATGACATCCGAAGGATGAATCATGTCCATCATGATCCATGTGATCATAAAAGGTAACATCATGGATAACAGCGTGATATAGAAAAAAGTATCTTCTTGCGTGCCGTATGACATGGATGTATAACCCATTAAGAACATCATAAATAGTGATAAAAACATGAAAATTAGTTTCTTTTTCAAAGGAAACGTCATCTGGTCAAAGAGTTTGATCATAAGTTAAGCTTCTTGGTTGTCACATCACTAAAGTAGTGGGGTTCATGTGTGGACACAAATAAACTATATCCCTTATGATAAAACGATTTGATGATGGTAGAAACTTTTTGTTTCATCATCTCATCAAGCCCTGAAAGAGGCTCATCAAGAATAACGAGTTCAGGGCTTCCCATAAATGCTACCATCATCGCAAGTTTTTGTTGGTTTCCTTTTGACAACTCATAAATCTTTTTATCAATGGGAATCTCAAGTTCTCGTAAAAGTGATAAATCGACAACACCACGCTTAATGCGTGCCATATTCTTTAAATAATCTAAGACATCTACAAAAGGTGGTAAAATGACTTTTTCAGGAACGTAGCCTATCTTTAACTTCTTTTTATCAATGGCTCCTCTATCGGGATCAATAAAACCGATAATCATGTTGATCAACGTCGTTTTACCTGAACCATTGGTACCACTGACTAAAACAAAATCATGCTGTTTAATTTCGATAGAGAATGTGTGATGAAGATAATGTTTTCCTGCTTCTTCAAGCTTAATCAAGTGTGTAGACATTGATCATTGGCCCACTTTCTTTGAGAATCACATAGTCGATAATGTATCTAAAATTATCGATCACTTGCCTTGTGCCATCATGGAATGTGATGATAATGGGAACATCATATAATAAATAAAATGCTGAATCGATTGAAATAATGAGCTGTTGGTTGTTGCATGAAAAGTTGATATCAGCCATCGTACCGATGTCAATACGATCAATGATGGGACATTCACCTTCATATAAAACTGTGATTTCACCCAACCTGGATCTGAGATCACCTTCTTTTTTTAATCCTGATAATGAGGTCCAGTTAAGATAGGGTTCATCTGCTGACTTGTAAAACAAACTCACACGACCCAAACGCATACTAAACGATAACTGATCCATCAATTCAATTGTCATATAGGCATCATCAAAGATCATATCATGGCTTAACTTAGGAATATCAAACGTCATCATAATGCGATAATACCGATCCTTAAGATAGATTTCCTCATGACCAATTTCTAAATCAACGACATTGACATCCAGTCTTTGATTATTCGATTGGTCATAGAGAATAACTCTCATGATTTGGTTTAACTTGGTTAATGGATAATCATGATCTGTGACATAATACATCACAGTACCTTTACTATTTTCTCCCATAACAAAACTATATTCAGTATCGACAGTTAGTAAAAGATTTCTTTCTTCAGGTTTCATCTTTGACACCAAAAACCCCATCGCAAAAAGAATCATGATGGCGATTGCGACAAATAGATATTTCTTCATATCTTTTTCTTCTCCAAGCGTTGATATTCTGTTGTCACAACAAAGATTTCAAAACCTCCTTGGGCGACACGAATAAACAGTGAATACCTAGCTGCAACTCCATTGGTCACCTTGCCTTCACCATAGACATAAAGATCGACCTGTGTTCCTGGATCAACTAAAAATTTAAGATAATACGTCTCTTTTTCTTCTTCATTAAAGATGTATTCAGAAGATAACTTCAATGCAGCATCTAAATTATTCTTAAATTTAGGAATCGTCTCCGTTGATTTCAGTCCAATCGAACCTGTTGAAGACAAGCCAATCTTTTGACTTCTTTTTCTCTCCAACTTGTATTCATACTCAATCGGGGTATAACCATCGTTATAATAGCTAAAAAGCGTCTCTGAGATAAAGTTTGCTTTGGTGTTCTCATTGACAAAATAAACACGCCACCCATCAAATTTTAGTTTTTTAACCTGTTTATAATACGTTTTGTATTCCTTATCGGTAAAGTCAGCTAAAAGTTTTCCTGAGCTCATTTCAATGCGCTCATAACCTAAATAGTGTGATGCTTGTGCTTCAAATGCCAATAAAAAAGGCATTAACAAACACAACGTGATCAAAACCAATTTTTTCATGATCATCCCTCCTACCTTATCATAGGAAAGAAAGGTCATTTTTACTTTTAATAAAAAAAAGGAAGTCGTTTGACTTCCTACTTCATAAAGTTTTCGATATCTTGAACTTCTTTAATGATGTCTTTTGATAGGTTGATATTGCCTTGTGATGTGACTAAGATGTCATCTTCAATACGAATACCAATACCTTCTTCAGCAATGTATAATCCAGGTTCAACCGTGATCACAGCACCTTCTGGAATAGGTTTTGCATAGTTACCAACATCATGCACATCCAGTCCAAGGTAATGACCTAAACTGTGATAATAATACTTCATGATGTCAGCATCTTCTTTGATAAGTCCTAATTTCTTAGCACCTTCTGTGAGTAACTTTTTACCATATTCATTAAACTCAGAGAGCATCATGCCTGGTTTTAAGAACTCAATCGCTTTTTTATTTACATCAAGTACGGTTTCATAGACTTCTTTTTGGCGTTTCGTGAATGTGCCATTAGCTGGGAAGACACGTGTGATATCAGAACAGTAAAGGTTTGAAACACATCCTAAATCAAATAAAACAAGTGAGCCAGGTTCAATCGCTGATTGGTTATCGCGATAATGTAAGACCGTAGCATTTTTACCGCTTGCTGCTATGGTACCAAAGGAAGGATAAGAGCGATGCAGGTTTAACACGTAGTTATACTCTGCTTCAACTTGGAATTCATAACGACCTGGTTTTAAGTTGTTCATGATTCTTTCTAAGCCAACTTTAGTAATGGAGATTGCTTTTTTCATTTCAGCGATTTCAGTTTCATCTTTGATGGTTCTCATTTCAGCTAAAATCATTTGGCTGGAACGAAGTGAAACATATGGATAAAGTTTAATCAAATCATGCCCAAAGGTGATGGGATATGTAGGTGGAACGTTTTCGTTTAGACGTTCTAAATCCAGATAAATTTGATCAATGGCACCAAACTGTGCACGACGTGTTGTCGACAAGGTTTGAGCAATAAATGTTTGAAGAGTCTTGATATCTTTGATGTGATCAACAGGGATACCTGCAATCTTAGATGCTTCCTCAAAAGATAAACCAGCACCATCCCATAACGCTTTAATGGGATCAATCGGTTCAATAAAGAGGAAACTTTCTTGTTTATCAGCACCTTTAGCAAGAACTAAACATACATTTTCTTGTTCAATACCTGTTAAATAATAAAAGTTTCTATTGACGCTAAATGGATAAAACTCATCAGCTGTTCTAATAGGTGCAAACCCTGAAAAGAAAAGTGATAAACTTTGATCCGCGACACGGGATAAATATGTTTGACGACGTTTTTCTAACATGTGATGCTCCTTTCTATATCTGTTCAATCTCATTCAGAAGGTTTTTGAGTACGTCTTGAATAAAGTCTTTACCTTCTTGAAGTGATTTTTGAACGGTTTGGAAATAAATTTTGATTTTAGGCTCTGTACCACTGGGTCTAAAGACGATCCAGGTATGACCCTCATAAATATACTTTATAACATTGGATGAAGGTAGGTCAAGTTTTGATTCCTTTGTGCCTGATGTTTTCACACCACTTTCAAAATCTTCAACAGATATCAGTGCTTTTCCGCTAATGACAGGTGGATGGTTTCTAAAATGTGTCATAATCGATTTAATGCGTTCAAGACCTGATAAACCAGGTAGGGTAATCGATTTGGTGTATTCATAGTAGTAACCATATGCTTGATAAATGTGCTCTAAATAGTCGATGAGTGTCATTTTAATCGATTTGGTGTAGTTAGCCATTTCAGCAAGCATGAAGCAAGCTTGAACAGCATCCTTATCACGAACAAATGGACTGATGAGTGAACCGTAAGACTCTTCACATCCAAAGAGATAGGTTGATTTCTTTTGGTTCTTTTCAGCTTTTTCACCGATGAACTTGAATCCCGTTAGGGTTGCTTCCGTTTCAGTGTTAAATGACATGGCGATTTGATCGATTAAGTCTGTAGTAACAACCGTCTTGTAGACCATACCATTTTTAGGTAGTAAATCTTTTTTACGGCGTTCAGATAAAATGTAGTAAAGTTCTAATGCTGCGGTTTGATTCCCGTTGACGAGTTGATAGTCACCTTTATGTTTCACAGCAATACCTAAGCGATCAGCATCTGGATCTGTGATCATGATGAGATCAGCATCAACTTCTTTAGCATATTTAATCGTTTCAATGTAAGCCGCTTCTTCTTCAGGATTTGATGATAATGTATTGGAGAAATTAGGATCTGCAATCATTTGTGGCATGTAGGGATAAACCTCATAACCTGTTTCAGTAAGTAATCCTGGAATAACTGTACCACCAGTACCATGAAGTGGTGAATAAACAATTTTAATTTGCTTTGGCTTTTGTGTCAAAGAAATCTTTTTAACTTCATTTAAATAAATGTGGTCAAATGAACTATCAATGGTATGAATCAGTTCGTTATCCGCAACATCCACTTCGAATGGATTATCGACATAATCAATTTCTTTAATGATCTTTTCAGCGGTTTCAAGGTTAACTTGTGCACCGGTTTGATCATAGACTTTATACCCGTTATATTCTTTCGGGTTATGCGATGCAGTGATCATGATACCACCTGCACACTTAAAGTAGCGTACAGCAAATGATAGCATCGGTGTTGGTCTCATTTCTTCAAAAAGATAACTCTTGATACCTGCGCTGGCTAAGACCATTGCTGCTTCTTTTGCAAACTTCTTAGAGTAGTGTCTATTATCATAACTGATCGCAACTCCACCCTTGATATGGTTAAATTGGAGATAATTAGCAAAGCCTTTGGAGGCTTTTCTAATGGTATAAACATTGACACGATTTGAACCAGCACCCATTAAACCTCTTAATCCGCCAGTTCCAAAGGAGAGGTCACTATAAAATACCTCTTGAATTTGCTCTTCATTTAGCTGAATCAGTTCACTGAGCAATGTTGGATCTAAATCTTTTTGATTTAACCAGAACTGATACTTTTTTTCATATGACATAGCGTTCATCCTTTCTTAACAATAGTTATTATATCAAAAAAAGCCAGAAAATACTGGCTCTTAAGACGTTTTTGTATTACGATGAACAATTTGTAATAGTCCCTTTAAAACGAGATCTGGATCTCTCGTTAATTCATGTTTGCAGAGAGGTGCAATCGTTTCAGAAAGTCCACCTGTTAAAACGACATCAAAGTCTTCTTTAACTTCATCACGGATGCGTTCAATCAGACCATCAACCTGAGCAGCAACACCATAGGTAACACCACTTTGCATACATGCAATCGTGTTAGTACCTAATACTTTTTTAGGAATTTCGATATCAATATCAGGAAGTAAAGCTGTATTTCCTACAAGTGCCTTGATGGAAATAGCAACACCTGGGGTGATGATGACACCTAAAATAGTTTTATGTTTAACATAAATGTATTTAATCGCTGTACCTAAATCGATCACCAAGGCTGGTTTATCATCGCTTTCGACACTGACGGCATCACAAATCAAATCCGCTCCAACTTCTCTCGGATGATCCGTTTTCACATTGAGTCCAGTTTTGACACCTGGTCCGATAATGAGTGGTTCAAGTTTAAAATGTTTTTCACTGATTTCTTTTAATTTTTCAGTAATGCGTGGCACAACCGAAGATATAGCTATCTTATCAATCTTGTCGATCGGAATAAGACTACGCATTTGAATCCAGTATTCATCTGCTGTTTTAGATACTTCGGTATTGAGTTTGTAAGTTTCTAAGATGTTTGTGCCATCAGAGATACCAAAACCAACGGTTGTATTTCCGACATCAAAAAGTAAAATCATGGATGAAATCATCCTTTCTATACATTAAATTTTTTAAAGTTTTGCAAAGCGATGACAATCGGTGTACCAATTACAGCAGCGGCAACAGCTTCAGCAATCCCGTTGGTAGCAGCTACTGCAAAGATGGTTGCAACCACTGATTTATCGGGGAAAAATGCTTCAACTAATGATGTTGAGAAAATGGATAACATCGTTAACACTAAAACTGTGTGAATCAGTGTTGCTAAAATCATCGAAGATGGAATAAAGATGTTTTGTTTATTCTTAGATGAGATATACGCAAAATAAATAGATAAGAAGGCTACACCAATCGCTAATGCAACAGGAACGAGCCAATCCATGGACCAACCGGTCATACCGCTGATGGCATTTGCACCAAAATATAAACCAAAGATGGTAATCACGGTAATTAAACTAAATGTGATGACATCGCCATGTTTTGATTTTTGATTTAACCATTTTAAGAAATCAAAGATATAGGCTGCTGCAAACGCGAATAAGACTCTGGGTAAAACAGAGACTAAAGGGTTTTGGAACGCGTTATCAAGCGGTCCTTGAGGTGCAAAGCTTCTGATAAACGATGCTAAACCAAAGACTAAACCTAACATCAAACCATAACGTTTTGGCATCATAAACACACCGATGAGCACAGGAATGTGCAACAAGGTGACACTGACAAGCGGTGTTAAATAAATAAAGCCCAACTGAGGTACAACTGTCATTAAGACAATAATGGCAGAAAAAATCCCAGTCAAACTTACGTAAAATACATCATTCTTTTTCATATTTCTTCTCCTTTTTAGGCCACTCAGGGTCCCATAAGTACAGCTATATTATATGAAAAAACTATAAAAAAAACAAGACATAAACAAAAAGAAAAACCTGATAAACAGGTTATTCAGTGTAAGGACCCCAAGGGCTATTATCTGGATCGGTGTAAACACGCTTTCCACGGTTTAATTGATTGATTTCCTCAATCTCTTCTTCTGTTAACACGACGTCTTTTGCTTTAAAGTTTTCTTCAATGCGAGATGGTGTCACAGATTTTGGAATCATGATGACATTTCGTGCTAATCCCCATGCGATAATAATCTGTGGAATGGTTGCGTTATGTTTTTCAGCAATCTTGGATAAACCTTCTTGCCAAATGCCTTCGAAGACGCCACCTTTCATCAGTGGACCATAAGACTCGATTTGGATACCTTGTGAGATTAGATAGTTTTGCAATGGTACTTGAGATAGACCAGGATGAAGTTCTACTTGATTAACCATCGGTCTGATGGTTGCTGTTTCCATAAGATCTTCAATGTGATGACGTTGGAAATTAGAAACACCAATCGCTCTCACTTTCTTTTCCTTATAGAGTTCTTCAAAGAGTGCCCAAGTCTGTTGATTAATCTTTTTATCATGGTTTGGCCAGTGAATAAGGTATAAATCAACATAGGATGTTTGAAGTTTCGCTAAAGATTCTTCAAACTGTCGTCTCATCTTTTCTGGTGTTGAGTGACCTCGCTGTTTCGTTGTAATGAAAATCTCATCTCTTGGAATTTTTGAATCAACAATCGCTTGACCAATCGATGCTTCATTTTGATACATTTGTGCTGTATCAATGTGACGATAGCCGACTTGAAGCGCATGGAGAGCTGTATGATATGCTGATTCGCCATCTTTCACCAAAAAGGTTCCTAATCCTAAACGTGGCATGAGAACGCCATTGTAAAGTTTTGATGTAATCATCTGTTTGCCTCCTTCAGTTCTTTAATTTTCTTTTCATTTAATGATTTTAAAACTGTAAATAACATGCGTTTTGCAGCTTTTAAATCACGTTCATCCATCATCGCTGCGGTTGAATGAATGTATCTAGCGGGTAAACCGATCGTAGTCGCAATCACACCATCGTTTAAATCAAGTGCTTTAGCGGCATCCGTTCCTCCCATGGACACAAAGTATTGGAAAGGAATCTGATGCTTTTTAGCAAGGTTTACAAAGTAGTTCATGGTACCTTGATGCATAACGTTTTTTGGATCATACATTCTCAGTAAAAATCCTTTACCTAAGCCACCAAGTGCTTCTTTATCAAGTGCATCATTAACAGGTGATGCATCTAAAGCTAAAAAGACATCAGGTGAAAACATGTTGACTGCAGTTTCTGCACCACGTAAACCAACTTCTTCTTGAACGGTTGCACCTATCACGAGATGATAAGGAAGTTCAACATCATGAAATGCTTCAATAGCCTCAAGAGCTAAACCACAGCCGAAACGGTTGTCGATCGATTTAGCGATTAAACGATTTTTGTTAGCTGTATAGGTGAATGGATTGTCGAATAAGACCATGTTACCAAGTTCGACACCCATGTCTTTAACTTCTTCTTTTGAACTTGCACCAATATCTAAGATTAAATCACCAATGGAGGTGTTTTGT
>CAZETB010000049.1:0-10491 GCA_964514865.1 uncultured Mariniplasma sp.
CATTGACTACTCTTTTTCTCATTGCCTATTACATACATATTATACAGTTTGTTTTAAAAAAATCAAGCGGAATCCTAATCGATTTTAACAATCTTATACACATCATTTTTTGAGATCTCATGCTTTTTAGCAACTATCTTCATCGCTTCTTTTGATGGATAGCCTTCTTCAATGAGTGTTAGGTAATGTGTTTTAACATCGAGTAGTGGTTTTTCAGTTTCTTTAGAACCTTCAATCACGATGACATATTCACCCTTTGGATTCATTTCCATTGTTATAGCTTCTTGTAAATCCGTACGAATGATGGTTTCAAACGTTTTGGTAAGTTCTCTTGCGATACTCACTTTTCGATTGCCTAAGACGTCATACATGGTCTTCAATGTATTATCGATACGTGCTGGTGATTCATAGATCACAAGTGATTCTTGCCGATTGACATAATCAGATAGGTAAGTCATTTGGTCTTGTTGTTTTCTAGGTAAGAATCCAATAAAGGTAAACGGCTGAATGATTAACCCTGAGGTTACTAATGCTGCTAAAATAGCAGATGCTCCTGGAATAGCAACCACATGATAACCTGTTTCAATCACTTTTTTGATGATTTCATATCCTGGATCACTGATGCCAGGTGTACCTGCATCACTGATCAAGGCGATATGTTTACCTTCTTCTAGCAATTTAATAATTCTTTCTTCTTGTTCTGCTTTATTAAACTCATGATAGCTTAGAAGTGGCTTATTGATATGATAGTGTGACAAAAGCACAGATGACGTTCTCGTATCTTCAGCTAAAATAAGATCTACTTGTGATAAGATTTCGACTGCACGATACGTGATATCCTTTAAGTTGCCAATGGGTGTTGAAACAACATAAAGGGTTGCTTTTTCTTCTTTAAAACTCTTTTGCATCAGTGGTTAACCACACGTTTCGCTTTTTCACGTAAATCACGTTCCATATAAACGATTTGCATGAGTTGTTTCTTCTTTTGATCATTAATCATAAACTTTTCTCTTAGTCCCTCTAAGAAAAAATGTTCAGTTGTATTATAAAAATCATCAACCATCGTCACCTTGACTAAATTCAAATAGACGATATGTCTGACTGTTGGACTTGCCTCACAAAAATACTGAATGGTTTCATCTAAATCTTTCGATAATGCAAACTGATACTCTTGAACAATACCATCACCCACTTCAGCAAGCATCATGTTTAAGAGACGTTGCTCAATTTCAGTTGGTTTTCCGTCAACAGATACCATGTGCATGACAAGATCTAAAAATTTAAGTTTTTCCTTACGATTCAACAGTGTTAATAACATGTTATCCTCCTTGATAGATGTCTACCATTTCTTTGGTTAATACGTGTTTTTCAACATATAAAATCAATGGTTTTTCAACTTTTAAACCTGGATTTCCCCATTTCATCACTTCAATTAGTACATGATTAGCTTCATGATGAAGATAAGGATGAACAAAGCGAATGCGTTTAACTGACATGTTTTCATTTTGACATAATGTCATGATCTCTTCTAAGCGATCGGGACGATGGATCATATAGAAATAGCCACCAAACTTGAGTGTTTTTGACACAACCTTCATCAAATCAGAAAGATTAAGCATCACTTCATGACGTGCGATGGTATCTTCTTCATCAAGATTGACGTTAGATGTTTCACTCACTTTAAAAAAGGGAGGATTGGATACGATGACATCAACATCTTTCATTTTAAGATCTTTAATGTCTAAATGAAGCACACTGAGTCTACTCTGTAAATCATTGAGTTCAATGTTTTTCAAAGCTTGTAGATATCTTTTTTCTTGTATCTCAACACCGATGATTTTAGCTTTCGTCTTTTTAGAAAGATAGAGCATCAAAGGTCCGACACCTGTACCAAGATCTAAAACTGTTTTTGATTTTTGTGGTATCTTCACAAAGCTTTGTAGAAGAATCGTATCTAGATTAAATGCCTGTCTTCCTTCTTGTTCAATCTGAAGATCAGTACCTAATAAACTTCTTTTCATCATTAAGCACGCTTAATATCGGAAAGTGGTAACCATTCAATACCACCATTTTCAGCGTGGTTGACTTTAACCTTTTGTCCGATAATGTTTAAATCAATCACGATCGCTTCACCCTTAGGTGTGATTACTTTTTCTTTCACATCAGGCATGATCTGTTTTAATTCGGTATACACATCATCTTCATACTTGATACAACATAATAATTTTCCGCAAACACCACTGATCTTTTGAGGATTTAATGCGATGTTTTGATTTTTCGCCATTTTAATAGAAACCGTATCAAATTCACCGATAAATGTCGTGCAGCATAAAATTAAACCACAAGGTCCAATACCACCAATCATCTTAGCAGCATCTCTTGGTCCAATTTGTCTTAATTCAATACGTGTATGATAGACTTCTGATAAATCTTTGACAAGATTTCTAAAGTCAATCCGATTTTCTGCTTCAAAATAGATTAAAAGACGCTTACGATCTAATGTGTATTCAGCACCTAAAACTTTCATTTCGAGTTCATTTTGTTTAACGAGTTGTTTTGTTTTTTCAATCACAGCAGGTTCGAGTGTCTGATTATAAGCCTCTTCTTTTAAATCCCCTTCATTAGCTTTTCTTAAGATGGGTTTTAATTCTGAAGTCAGATCTGTCTCTTCTATCTCTTTAAACAGATAGACTTTGCCTATTTCAATACCACGTGTTGTCTCAACAACAACGAAGTCATTTTTTTTTATGTCGAGTCCTTCATAGGAAAAATAATATTTTTTCCCTGCTTCTTTAAACTGTACAAGTGCAACTTGCATAGGTTTACCTCTTTTTCTCTAGGATATAAAACAAGTGATCTAATGCTAAATCAAGATTGATGTTATAGGATTGTTGTTGCAAAATCGTTTGAATTTGCTCAATCAAATCGTTAACCTCTTTCACCTGAAGTGCATCACTGTGAATTTGAATACTTTCTCTTAAAAACTGATAAACAATGGGTTGATGGGTTCTATAGTGTACCCAATCTAAGAAATATAATAAAAGTAATTCCAAAAAGTTCATAAAGAAATCACGATCTTGAAGTAGAAAACGCGCTTTGTCAGCAAAATAGATCGGATATGAGATGTCTTTTCGATCCCAAAGGGTTGCAATCTCTTCAAGGATGGTGATCATATCTAGAAAGTTAGGATTTTCTGCTAATAGGGTTGCTTCTTCAATGTTTTTCGTAATATAAGGAGCTAGGGTTGCTACTTTTTCATCAACACCTAATTGAAGAAGTTCTTGTTCTAAATCAATTTCATCGATACTTTTTAATGTTACAATCTGGCTTCGTGATTGAATAGTTCTAAGAACGCTATCTTTATCCTCTGCTAATAAGAAACCAAAGACACTATGGCTTTGTGGTTCTTCCATAAACTTAAGAAGTGAATTTGCTGCAGCAATACTTATTTTTTCAATACCTTTGATCACGTAAATTCGAGGTCCACTGACTAAAGCAGTTTTTGAGAACTCTGATTGAAGAAATAAAATTTGTTCTTTCTTGATCGATAAACCATCGGGTTCAATCACAATCATATTTTGTACATTGCGTTCTTTAATCTGTAATTTTAAATGTGGAGAATCTGATTTCCCTTGGTTCAAGATTAAATAAGCAACATCATCAACAAGTTGCGATTTACCAGAACCCTTTGGACCCACGATTAAATATAAGTGAGCTAAACGGTTCTTTTGAATGGTTTGTTTGAAAAAATAATAGGCTCTCTTCATAATCTCTTTTCGATTTCTATAATGATTTCTTTTAAGATGTGTTCAATGGACTGATTACCATCAATCTTAACGATACGTTCGGGGTATCTCTTGTAAACTTCAAGATAGCCTTCTCTCACCTTTGTATGGAAATCAAAAGCTTCTTGATCAAGTCGATCGTACTTATCGCGATGTGCAATACGTGATAAACCTACTTGAGGATCTAAATCAATATAAAACGTCAAGTTAGGTAAGTTTTCAACAGCATACCGGTTAATTGATAACACAAACTCAAATCCAAGGTTTCTTGCGTATGCTTGATACGCTAAACTTGAATCGATAAAACGATCACATAGCACGATCGCATTTTGTCTTAATGCTGGTAAGATGACTTCATCTAAATGTTGAGCTCTAGATGCTGCAAGTAACAAAGCTTCTGTATAAGGTGTAACACCTTGATACTTGGGATTGAGAATAATATCTCTGATAGCTTCAGTGATGACAGAACCACCTGGTTCACGCGTTGTTACAACTTGATAGGATTGTCTAAAGTGTTTAGCGATTTCTTGAATGAGTGTTGTTTTCCCGGTGCCTTCGCCACCCTCAAAGGTGATAAACATAGTTGATGCCTCCCTTTATTAACATTAATAATTGATTTTAACTAAAAATAAACCACGTGCTTCTGCTGTTTTACCAGCAAGATGTCTATCTTTTGTTTCTAAGATATCTGTAATGACAGAAACTGGTTTACGATGTAAACCGATTTGAATCAATGTTCCCATCATCGATCTCACCATATATTTTAAAAATGAATTGCCATGAAAGGTAAAGATGTAGTGCTTTTTCGTTTCTTTAAGTGTCGCATCAAAAATGGTTTTGATGGTAGGTTTACCTGGAACAAGTTGACAAAACCCACGAAAATCATGTGTTCCAATGAGTAGAGGTAGTGCCTCTTTCATCGGTTCGATATCTAAATTTCTGATATAGACTTCATAATTTTTAGTAAAAGGTGTTTCAGGTTTTTTAGCAATGACATAACGATAGACCTTTGATTTTGCTGAATGTCTTGCATGAAAGTCATGTGATACTTTGATGACTCTCTTAACTCTTATATCTAGGGGTAAACGATCATTAACGCCTCTAACCCATATATCACTTGGTAAATCAATCTCGCTATCAAAATGGAATACTTGACCGATAGCATGAACACCTTTATCCGTTCTTCCCGCGCTGTGAATTTTAATCTCAGTTTGTGTCATTAAACGAAGTGCTTTTTCAATCACTTCTTGAATGCCTAAACCATTGGTTTGACTTTGAAAGCCTACAAACGCTGATCCATCATAAGCTACAGTTGCTTTATATCTCATCCAAGAATCCTCACGGTGATGATGGCTCCTAAAAACAAGATAACCGTAATGAGTGACATGATATCTTTAAATCCAATGTGATACTGATCAATTTTCGTGCGTTTAGCTCCAATCACATAACCTCTCACTTCCATCGCATTCCCTAAATCTTCAGCACGCTTAAACGAAATGACGAAAACAGGAATTAACAGTGAGATGATTTGAACGACCTTATCTTTAAACTTGCTTTCTTTAAAATCGACACCACGTGATGCTTGAGCTTTCATGATTTTTTCGGTTTCTTCAAGCAGTGTTGGAATATATCTTAAGGTTAGTGATAGCATCATAGCGATGACATCAACAGGAACCTTGATCCATTTTAATGGTTTTAATAAAGATTCAATCGCATAGTTTAAATCGGTTGTCATCGTCGTAAATGTTAAAAGTGATGTCATGATAATCACATTGGTAATACGAATGAAGATAAAACCCGCACGCATTAACCCTTGATCATAAACATCTAGTTTATACGTATAAAATGATAGATAAGGTAGCGTATATTGTACAGCAAACAAGGCTAATACAATAAACAAGAAGTATAAAATTCTAAACTTAACATACTTTTTAGACCAGTTATAAAACACAATAAGTACAATCATTGCTAATACACTTGTGAGTGACAATGAAAAATCAAAGGATACGAGTAAGTTACCCTCTGTAATGAAAAAGAGCTGAATAAAGAAGGTAAATGTTAATAAGAAAACGATCGGCTTAAGCCCATTCACCATTTTCTTAATCGGAATACCTGCAGATGCTGTTAAGATAAGCATCCCGATAAAAATAACTCCCATGGATGCTATAGGACCCCATGATGTCGATATGGGAATAATAAATGTTCCTACAAGTAAAACGACTAAAGAAAGCATTTTAATGCGAGGATCTAAGCGGTGTAACCACGAATCTCCAGGTATATATTGACCTATCGTAATATTATTCATGAGACACCTCCTTCAAATACTGAAGAAGTGATGCATAATCATATTGTGGTTTATAAGGAATACCAACTTCTTTTTCTAAGTGTTTTAAGATCTTAAGTGATGTTGGCATATCTAAATGAAAGTCTTCAAAATGTGGATGTTCAAATAGAAGTTCTTTAGGTCCATCAAATGCTAATGTCCCATTATTTAAAACTATCACACGTTTTGCATATTCACTCACTAAATCCATATCATGTGTGATCATGATAATGGTTTTATGCTCTTTCTCATAAATTTCTTTAAAAATAGCCATGAGATCTTTTCTACCTTTAGGATCAAGTCCTCGTGTGGGTTCATCAAGAACTAAAATTTCAGGTTCCATAGCCAAAATACCAGCAACAGCAACTCTTCGCATTTGTCCACCGGAGATTCTAAAAGGAGATTGTTCATAAAGTGATTCATCAATGCCGACGATACTCGCTGCTTTCTTAGCTTTTTCCATCGCTTCTTCTTCGGTTGACTTAAAGTTCTTAGGACCAAACATAATATCTTTTAAAATCGTTTCTTCAAACAATTGATATTCAGGAAATTGAAAAACAAGTCCAACCTTTTGTCTTAAATAGTTGACCTTTTCATTTTTCTTAGGTGGCAATTCTTGTCCAAAAACAACCACACGACCTTTTGTTGGTAACAAGAGGGCGTTCATGTGTTGGACAAGTGTTGATTTACCAGATCCTGTATGACCGACGACCGCAATAAACTCATCTTGAGGCTTGATATCAAGCGTGATATGCCCAATCGCGTCATAATTCACTTTAAACCCGCGATATGCATAACTTACATCTTTGAATTGAATGCCCATAAAGCCTCCACCAGCTTAGGATCAACATCTGGATCCTTTGCTAAATCGTTATATAAAGATAGACCAAAGGGAAGTTCTAAATGAGAAGATTTTAATAACGCTTCTTCTTTAAACACATCCTTAGGTGTCCCTTCTAAAATGATTTCTCCATCTTTTAAAACAATCAAACGATCACTTAAACCTGCAAATGACAAATCATGTGTAATCGTAATAATCGTTTTCTGTAAAGATTGATTTAAATACTTAATGAGTTCAACAATCTCTTGTGTTCCCTCAGGATCAAGCATAGAAGTTGCTTCATCAAGAATTAAAATATCTTGTTCCATCGCTAAAGCACCCGCAATAGCAACTCTTTGTTTCTGCCCACCCGATAATTGATGGGGTTCTTTGCCTAAAAAGTCTTCCATGCCAACGAGTTTCGCGTAATGCATGATTTTATGTGTCATTTCTTCAGGCGAAAGACATTGATTTTCTAAACCAAAAGCGATATCGTGTTTTACTGTTACACCAACAAACTGATTGTCAGGATTTTGAAAAACGATACCTATTTTTTTCCGAATCTTCGGAAGATTTTCTTCATTCATCTCCATGCCATCAATGGTAATCGTACCTGATGTGGGAGCTAAAAGACCAACAAGACATTTTGATAAGGTGGATTTTCCAGAACCATTATGACCCAAAATAGAAACCCATGATCCCTTTTCAATCGCTACATTAACTTTACGTAAAGCCTCATCGTCTTGGTTATATGAAAAGCTTAAATCGCTAACTTTTATCACGTGTGTTCACCTACATTTCGTACCTTAACATTATATCATGTTAAGGCAACTTATGAAAGTAGCGAGCAAAATATCTGATATGTTTGTCCAATCGATATCATGATTGGTGAAAGAAATGTAAAAAGGTGGTGTTTTTGTACATTTTTATTTATAATAGGTATGATGTTAAGAAGAGGTGAAGATGATGGTTAACACATTTACAACAGGTAATTTTGAAACTGAAGTCTTAAAAAGTGATGTTCCTGTTTTAGTAGAATTTTGGGCAACATGGTGCGGTCCTTGTCAACGTGTCGCTCCTATTTTAGAAGATTTAGCCAATGATGTGAAAGATTTAGCGAAGATCGGTAAACTCGATGTCGATGAAGAATATGAAATTGCTGATGAACTCGGTATCATGAGTATTCCAACAATCATTGTATTTAAAGATGGCAAAGTTCATCAATCAACGATTGGCGTACAATCTAAAGAAACATTAAAGAAGCTGCTTTCCTTATGATTGATGTCGTCATTATTGGATACGGACCCGCAGGTATTTCTGCAGGTATCTATTTAAAAAGACAAGGAGTTCATCCAACAATCATCGGAAAAGACTTAGGTGCTTTAGAGGGCTATGATGATAAGGTTGAAAACTATTATGGCTTAGTTGAGCCTATTTACGGTAAAGATCTCATCCAAAATGGTGTCGATCAAGCTAAAAATTTAGGCATCAAAGTCATCACGGATTCTGTCATTTCAATTAAGAGTGTTGAATCTCACTTTGAAGTTGTAACAACGCAAGATAAACTTGAAACTAAAGCAATTTTACTTGCTACAGGTAAAACAAGACGAACGATGAAGCGTACAGGATTTACACAATACCGTGGTAAAGGTATCAGTATGTGTGCCACCTGTGATGGTTTCTTTTATCGAAGAAAAAAGGTCGCGCTCATCGGTTGTGGTGCATATATGCTCCATGAACTTGAATACCTTAAGAAAATGACGAAAGATATCACCATCTTCACAGATGGACATCCGCTTAAAGAAGCGGTTGACGTTCCTGTTGTTTATGATAAAATTCAGAAATTTTCAGGCACTGATCGTTTAACACATATCGAAACAACCGATCAATCTTATGAAGTTCAAGGTGCATTTATTGCGATTGGTATTCCTAGTTCGGTTGAATTCGCGAGTCAAATGGGTGTCATCGTTGAGAAGAATAATGTCATCGTTGATGAAAACTATATGACCAATATCCCCGGCTTATTTGCAGCAGGTGATGTGATTGGAGGAAAACTCCAAATCGCGAAAGCTGTCTATGATGGTATGAATGCAGCTGATGCTATCTATAGTTATCTACATCCAAAAAAATCACTTGTCGCCAAGTGATTTCTTTTTTTATTCGGTTGCTTGTGTTACGATTTCAAAATGAATAACTTCCATACCGTAACCCGTACGATAGAATAATTCATAATATCCTGGTTCTGATAATCTCACCTGTGCTGGTAACATCACATATTCACCATCATTTAATGAATAGTACCAGTAAGGATTAAACATATCAAATGTGATAAAGACTGAGGAAACATATTGTCCAAGTTCTTCAACACCTGTAACTTCTGGATAGTCATCAGCAATTAAGATGTCTCTTATTAATCCTGTACCATTAGCATTTCTGATAAAGTATTGTCCTTCAGCTGTTATTTCATATTGATCGGGATAGTCCACATAAGAGATTGTGTTATCTTCTTCAACATAATATACTCGCATAACTGCTGGTGTATAGTGACCAGATGTTCCATACTCTGGATCAATCTTATCGCTATCAATATCAATGGATTCAATTACAACATAGTTTCCTTCAGCTGTATTCATATGAAGTTTTGTAACTTGAGCTGAATAAGATACTTTACCATTAATGATGGCGTATCCTCTGATATACACATCATCTCCCGATACAGAAATATCAGAATTGGTAATCATGTATAAATCATCGTTATCAAGACTACCTAACTTCTTGCTGACCTGTGGAATTCCCAATTTTAAGAATGGGTGATGTGTTGAATAAAGTACACCAATTTCTGAAACGTTATAACTAATCACATCATCAAATGGGAATGTAACTCTGTATTGTGGTACAAAACTTGTATCAGGCTCAATCAGTGATGTATAAACGAGTGAAATCGCTGGTTTTTGGAAATCAAGATCAAAGACATGAAGGTATTGTTCATCGGTTGCTAAATCTGTAACAATTAATCGACGAATGCCTTCGCGATACAAATTATCATAAGATTGATATGAGTTTCCATCAATGGTTGCTTCATAACCATCAAGTACCTCAATAAACATAGAAGGTCTAAAGTTCGTATTTTCTTCGTCATACTTATAATAACCACCACTCACCACATAGTTTACACCAACTGCTGTACCTTCAGTGACTTGAATGTAGGTTTTATAGGTGAAAACTGGTGAATAGATAATTGTGGTTTCATAACGCACATAAATGACAAATGCATAATTCGTATCACTTAATAAAGGATCGCTTAATAAGTATGTACCTAACGTTGTTGCATTACTTTCTATGGTATCAAATGCTTTAGATATGCGAATGGTATCTTGACTATAGTATCTTGGTGTATCTTCTGTTGTACTATAGAGTAAACCATAATCGATACGATCTTCATTAATTGAGTAATCAGTTTCTGCTGCATGTAAACTCATGATGGCATTCAGTGTAATTTTTTGCTCAACATAACCTTCATTTAAGGTTGATGATTGAATGAAGTTATGAGATTCTGTGTAAAC
>CAZETB010000050.1:0-10309 GCA_964514865.1 uncultured Mariniplasma sp.
TTTGGAGAAGCATCGGTGAACTCACCAACACTTTTCACCACTCGTCAGTTTTTTTAAACGAGCTTCCTCTTCTTTAACGAGATGATCAAGATTATCTTTTTTGAGTCTTAGCTCTTCAACAGCTTCTCTAGCCTTTTTATCCATCTGAATGGTGTCTCTTATGAGATTGCTATACATGGATTCACCTTCTTTATTGTTATTGTAGTTTTATCTTATCACTTTTAGTAAGCACGGGCAAACCATATGGTTTGTTGTGCTTTTCTTCCTGTTACTGGACATATATCGGTAATGAGCTTTTGTTCAAATGGGATCACGCGAGCTGTCGCTGTTGTATCTTTTTTAATCTGAATTTCTGCTTCTTCATCTGCAATGCTCATAGCGACATAACCACCACGCTTAATGTATGCTTTAAATTCATCATATGTTTTTGCTTCATAGGTGTTTTCCTGCATTTGTTTAACTGCATTTTGATAAAGTGTTTGATGCATATTTTCTAATAATGTTGGCATTAAGGTTTGAACATCGCTTAATTTAACTTGTTGTTTTTCACGGTTGTGGCGCGTCACAAGTGTCACTTCACCACGTTCTAGATCTCTAGGACCAACTTCAATACGAACAGGAACACCCTTCATTTCGTATTCAGCAAACTTCCAACCTGCTGTCTTTGAAGAGTCATCAAGAGAGACGCGGTAGCCAGCTTGCTTTAACGATTGATAGAGATCATTAGATGCTTTAATGACTTCTTCTTTTTGTCCTTGAATAGGAATGATGACAACTTGTGTAGGTGCAACATAGGGTGGTAACACTAAACCTTCATCATCGCCATGGACCATGATCACTGCACCAATCAAACGTGTTGATACACCCCATGATGTTTGATATGCGTGTTGTAATGTATTGGTTTCATCTGTAAATTTAATATCAAATGCTTTTGAGAAGTTTTGACCGAAAAAGTGTGTTGTTCCTGACTGCAAAGCTTGTCCATCGTGCATGAGTGCTTCGATACTGTAAGTTTCTACTGCACCTGCAAATTTTTCTTTTTCTGTTTTTCTTCCTGTAACAAAGGGAATGGCTAATAATTTTTCACCAAGTTCACGGTAGATCTCTAAAATGTCAAGAGTTTCTTTTCTAGCTTCTGCTTCAGTAGCATGAACCGTATGACCTTCTTGCCACAAAAATTCCTTACCTCTTAAGAAAGGACGTGTTGTTTTTTCCCAGCGAACAACACTGCACCACTGATTGTATAACTTAGGTAAATCACGATAAGAATTAATGATTTTTTGATAGTGCGTACAAAAAAGCGTCTCAGAAGTTGGACGAATAATTAATCGTTCTTGTAAATCTTCGACACCCGTTGTCGTGATCATCGCAGTTTCAGGAGCAAAACCTTCGACGTGATCTTTTTCTTTTTGAAATAACGATTCAGGAATGACTAAAGGCATGTAAACATTTTGATGGTTCGTTTCTTTGAAGCGACGATCTAAATATTGTTGGATACCTTCCCAAATTGCATAACCATAAGGACGATAGATAATAAATCCTTTAACGTCACTATAATCCATTAATTCAGCTTTCAAGCATAAATCTGTATACCATTGTGCAAAGTCCACATCACGTGATGTGATGGCTGCAACCATTTTTTGTTTTTGTTGACTCATATAACTCACCTTTTAAATGCTTTTATTATAATATTGACGATGACAACCATAAAGATAAATGAAAATACTGGTAACATGGATCCACCCATATTAAGCCCATTTTTAACTAAAACGACAGGGACTAATTGAATGAAAACCACTGCAAAAATCACAACCATTATCACGCGAGCAGCTTTCGCTTTTTGCTCAGGCGTCATAGGTTTTTGTTCATATGGCTTATGAGGTTCCTTTTTTTGAGTTGCCGGTTGTACAATCGAGTTTCTATCTTGTTCTTCGAATAGTCGATCGTATTTCTCGAAAGGATCTTTATCGTTTTCGTTCATGATTTCACCAGGATGGTTTTGCCATCTTCAAATACAACTTTTCTTTCTTTATATAAACTTCCAAGCGCACGTTTAAACGCTTTTTTACTCATGTTGAAGTAGTGCTCAATCTCTTCAGGTGTACTATCTGATGTTAATGGCATTTCATTATGACGGATGAGATAACTTAATATTTCGTTCGCATCATCAAATCGTTTAACTTCTTTTTGATCCTTAAGGGATCCTGTATAACCCTTATCAGATAGGAATGTCACCTTGACATTGACTTTTTGACCATATCGCAATTTTTGATCGACCATCGAATGGTGAACAAAAATGAAATGTCCCGTTTCTGTTAAGATATTGACACCCGCTTGTCCAATTTTTTGAACATAACCTTCTTGTGTTTGCATGAGAGGAAGGTCTTCTTCTGGGTGTATTTGAATATCTTGCTTAGCAGCAATCTTTCCGACAAGTTTACCCTTCACCTTAATGGTGATATATAGTTTGTCACCCACTTGGGGCCAAGATAGGATATCTCTAGGTAAATCTTCATAAGATAATAAAAGGTCTTTAGCAATGCCCATATCTAAAAAGACCCCGATATCTTCATTGACATCTGTCACTTGAAGAAATCCAGGTTTAGACACCGTAATATACGGTTTTTTAAGCGTTGCTGCAAGTCTTCCTTTGTTGTCATAATATAAAAAGGCTTCAACGGCATCTCCTGCCTTGAGCTCTTGATGTAAAGACTCATTATTATGTAGAAAAACTTGATCTAAACCGCTATCTAACATATAGCCAATATCGGTTTTACGATTGACAACCATTTGGTTGACATCACCTATACGTAATCCCATGTGCATCACCTTATCTATTTTATCATAAAATAACAAAAGATATATAGAAAAAATAAAAGAGTGCATCAGCACTCAAATATCTAACTCTTTTAATACGCTTTCATAACGTTTGATGAGTAAATCTTTGAAAAAATTCTTGAGAGGATTCAAATCTTTCTCAGTTTTGAAAGCTTCTAAGTAAGCAATATAGTTTTCACGTTGTTCCAACGGTATCGATATAGGTAGAAAATCATGTGACATTAAGAAGTAATTTAAGACTAATTTTGCTAATCGACCATTCGCATCAACAAATGGATGAATTTTAGCAATGCTTGCATGAGCATAGGTTGCAAGTTCTAATGGTGATCCTTTAAACTGCTCAAGATTGACGAAGAATTTCGCCATGCGATCATAAACTTTTACATAGTCAGGTGGTTGATGGGTTGCGCCAAAGATATTAATGTTTACATTACGATAGACGCCACCTTGGAAGATACCATCCACGAGTATTTCATGGATATCTTTCATTTTTTCTTCATTAAATGGTGCTTTTGTTTTCGCTTCGTTCATCACAAATTCAAAAGCTTTTAAATGGTTCAAAATTTCTTTTTGTTCTCTTTCGCTATACTCGAGTAGAGCTTTTGCTTGGCTACAGCGTTTTACATCCTCATACGGAATACGATTTTTTCCAACCATACCAACAGCATCATATGTGTAGAGAAGGGCAAATTTCTTTTCAATCTCGTCAAGTACGCTTTGATCTGTTTCCTTCATCACGTTTGCTAGATGCTGTTTCTCTACCTCTAATAGATCTTTCTCCATAATTATCAACGCTCCTATCTTTATAGATAGTATAACATAAAAGCGCTATCATAGACAACAATTATGGGAAAAACACATACTTCAAATCAAGGTGTTCGAACGGTATCTTTTTAAGAACGCTTTGGTTCGTTCTTCCTTAGGATTTTTTAAGATTTCTTGAGGGGTACCCATTTCTGCAATCACACCCTGGTCCATGAACACAATCCGGTCAGATACTTCTTCAGCAAATCCCATTTCATGGGTGACAATGACCATCGTCATACCTTCTTTTGCTAAGTCTTTCATGACGGATAGAACCTCACCAACCATCTCAGGGTCAAGTGCAGATGTGGGTTCATCGAAAAGCATAATGGTTGGATTCATCGCTAATGCACGTGCGATAGCTACGCGCTGTTTTTGACCTCCAGATAGACGTGTGACCTGTTGGTGAGCAAAGTTTTGCATACCGACTTTCGTTAAGTAGCGCATCGCATTTTCGGTTGCTTCTTCTTTGGATTGTTTAAGTAGTTTCATTGGCCCTAAAATACAATTTTGTAAAGCCGTTTTGTTGTTAAACAGATTGAATGATTGGAAAACCATACCGATATGCATGCGTAATTTTTCTAAATCTGTTTTGGGATCCATCAAATCAGAACCCATAAAATAGATATGACCATCATCGGGTTCATTCAGTAAATTGATACAGCGTAATAAGGTCGTTTTCCCTGATCCAGAGGATCCAATAATCGTAACAACCTCTTTTTCTGAAACATCTAAATCGACACCATTTAAAACGAGTTGTGAACCAAAATGCTTATGAACATTTCGAATCTCTAAAATATGTTTAGACATGCTGATTCACCTTCTCTTTCGATGACATCTTCTCTAAGCCATTAACTAGTTTTCCTGTAATAAATGTCAAAAATAAATAGATCAGTGCAGCTATAAAGAATCCTTCAACAATTCTAAAATTAGATGATGTTGATGATTGTGTTGCTCTAAATAAATCAAAAACACCAATGACAGAAAGTACAGCTGTATCTTTTAAATTGACGATAAACTCATTACCAATCGCTGGCAGTGAGTTCTTGATGGCTTGTGGGAGTATGATTAAAAACATCGCTTCACTGCGTGAAAAACCCAACGAGCGTGCTGCTTCCATCTGCCCTTTATCAATGCCATTAATGCCACTTCTAAGAACCTCAGCAATATATGCTGTCGTATTTAATGTAACAACAGTTAAACCTGCGATCAGTGGTGTCCACCACGACAATCTTAAAGGTGATATGCCATAATAGAAAATCATCGCCTGAACAATCATAGGTGTTCCACGAAAAACGGTGATATAGACATGAGAAAAAATACGACCTGTATGTTTAAGGACGCGCACCCATCCTTGATCTCGTCGTTGATCAATTTCTGATGTTCTTAAAATCGTTAAAAACAGTGAGAGGATAAATCCTCCCAATGTTCCAACGACAGATAGTAATAATGTGATATAAATGCCACGTATGAAAAAGGATGCGTACGTGTTGATCAGATAGATAATCGTTTCAAAAAAAGCATCTTTAGGTGGTAATGTCATACTTAAAATCATCATGCGTTAGGTTGTCTATCAAGTGCAGCAGTCATAATATTAGCTCTTGTTTCATTTGAAACTGTAGCTAATGCAGCATTGACTGCTTCTAATAAATTCACATCTTCTTGTCTTAATGCTACTGACACAATCACATCTTCATCAGAAACTTGAAAACCTTGACCATCTTCAAATTGAATGATACTTAATTCACTGTTGGATGCTACCATACCTAAAGCAACCGGTAATTCTGCGATGAAGGCATCAGCTGCTTGACTGCTGACTGCAGTTGCTAACATGCCATAAGTATCTAAAGGTTCTAGGTGATTAACACCTGTGATCTGATCAATCAGTTGATCTTGAAGGGTCCCGAGTTGTGCAACCACACGCGCACCACTAAAGTCATTTAAAGAAGTTGCATTTGCATAAGAACCTGTTGATGAAACAACCATCACTTGTTCTGATCTAAAATATTCATTGGAGAAACTGACGGTTTGTGCTCTTTCTGCAGTTGGGCTCATACCTGCGATAATCATATCAATTTCACCTGATAATAACGCTGGAATAAGTCCATCCCAATCAACCATTTTAATGACCAAATCCAAACCGAGTTCATCAGCAATATAACTTGCCATCACAACATCATAGCCATCCACATAAACTCCTGGTTGACCTGCTAAAGGAACTGTGAAACTATTTTGGGTGGGTGTAGACCAGTTAAAAGGTGCATATGCAGCCTCTAATCCAACAACAAACTCTGTTTCACTTTCTAAATCAAACTGCTCACTTGAGCCACAGGCAGCGAAGGTGATTAAACCTAACACCATTACAAAAACAAATACTACTTTTTTCATTCTCTCTTCCTCTTTCTTTTGTCTTTTTAACAAAAAAAGCATCCGAGAGGACACTTCAAAAAATTAGAAAACCAAGTTCGAATTTTTGCTAGCGCCTCTACTTTCGTAGGAGTGTTATAAGTTTTCCTTATAACCCCATGATCACACCTGTGCCCAGATGCTCATTCGGCGATGGTTACCTTTCGGATGAATCGTCGCTTGCCAGCTCCTCATCTTACTCTTTTACATCGCTACCTCTATGCTTTTCAATTGTATATGTCGATTGTACGATAAACAAAAATGAATGTCAACTTGAAAACGTTTTACCTTTTTTAAAATAGAAGGGGGACCCGGTTAAGAGTCCCCATTACCTTTAAAATTACGCCTTACGAACGTTTGCTGCCTGTGGGCCGCGGTCGCCGTTTTTAACTTCGAATTCTACTTGGTCGCCTTCTGCTAATGTTTTGTAACCTTCAATTTGAATTGCACTGAAGTGTACAAAAATGTCCTTACCTTCTGCTGATGAGATAAATCCATATCCCTTGTCAGCGTCAAACCATTTTACTACGCCTTTCATTACGATACTCCTTAAACTTATACTTAGCAACTGAATGCCTATTTCCATTATACACAGTCAAATCATAAAACACAAGCAAATAATCAATTTAATCATTTTTATGCGAATTGTGATTGATAAAGCTCATAATAGAAACCTTGATGTTCAATGAGTTCTTGATGGTTACCTTTTTCAACGATATCGCCATCCTTAACAACTAAGATCATATCTGCATTTTGAATGGTCGATAAGCGGTGTGCAATCACAAAAGTTGTCTTATGTTCCATCAGTGCTAACATCGCTTTTTGTATTTGTACTTCAGTATGTGTGTCGACATTTGATGTTGCTTCATCTAAGATAAGCATCTTGGTTTTCGATAGCATAGCTCGTGCAATGACCAAAAGTTGTTTTTGTCCTTTTGAGATGTTCATGCCCTCATCAGTTAGAATCGTATCATAACCTTCTGGTAAATGAGAGATAAAGGAATGAATTCTCGCTTTTTTTGCTGCTTCTTCAACTTCAAGACGTGAGACATCACCATTGCCATAAGCAATGTTATCATGGACAGTTCCATGGAAAATCCACGTATCTTGAAGAACCATAGAAAATGCTCTTCTCAAACTTTTACGTGTGATATCGCGTGTCTCGTGATGATCTAAATAGATAGATCCATCATTGACATCATAGAATCTCATGAGTAAATTCACTAGTGTTGTTTTACCAGCACCTGTAGGTCCTACAATGGCGATCACTTGACCTTGTTTAGCTTTGAAACTAACGTCTTTTAGAACGATTTGATGTTGGAGATATCCAAATGAAACATGGTCAAACGTAACTTCACCCTTCACATCAACTGCTTCAACAGCGTTTGGTTTATCTGCTGGTTCATTTTCATGATCGATCACATTGAAGACTCTTTCTGCAGCTGCTAATGCACTTTGAATATCAGCCATGATGTTAGAAAACTGATTGATCGGTCCAGAAAAACGACGTGAATATAAGGTGAAACTTGTTAAATCGCCAATTGAAATGCGTGATAAGAAATAAAGAATACCACCAAACACACCCACTAAAGCAACAGATAAGTTGGAAACAAAGTTGACCGAAGGCCCAACAGAAGTTGAATAGTAACCAGCCTCATAAGATGCATTCGATGCTTCATCGTTGATGTCATCAAACTTCTTAAGAACAGATTCCTCTTGAACGTAAGATTGGATGGTACGCTGTCCTGTAATCATTTCTTCAGAAAAACCATTAAGTTCTCCAAGTTTTTGATTACGATAACGATACTTCTTCTTAACTATTTTAGATAAAACACGGGTGATGAGAATAGAGATAGGTAGTGTCACCACAAATACTAAAACAAGAATGGGTGACATAATAATCATCATCACAAGTGAAATCGTCACCGTGATGAGTGATGTGAATGTACTAATCACATCATTAGCTAATGAGGTGTTAATCGTATCGATATCATAACTCATGCGTGAGATGATATCTCCTGTTTGATTTTGATCAAAATAAGAAATTGATACTTGGTTTAATTTTTCAAAGAGATCTTTTCTCATTTTATAAGTGACACTTTGTGAAATCTTAGTCATTTGAACTGATAAGATGTAATTCATTGATGCACTTAATAAATAGAAAACAATCATCAACCCAGCAAAAAGGAAAACACGATTAAAATCAACACCATTTTCCATTGCAGAAATGGTTTGACCTGTCAGATAGGGTCCAACTAATGAAAGAACGTTTGAAATGATTGTAAACAAAATAGCTATAAACAGTTTTCTGCGATAGAAATAAAGATAATTCCAAAGTCGCTTTAGGACGTAACCCTTGTTTTTGGCACGATCAGAGCCATCATTTCGTCCTCTGCCTTGTTTACCTGCATACATCATGAGCGCTCACCCCCTAATTGGTAATAAGCAATCTCTTGATAAATATCAGATGATTTAATCAGTTCATCATGTGAACCAGAAGCTACAATTTTGCCATCATCAATGACTAGAATGATATCTGAATCTTTGAGTGAAGCAATGCGCTGAGCGATAACAATCATCGTTGTATCTGTCATTTCTTGGCGTAATGCTTTGCGCATATACATATCTGTCTTATAGTCAAGCGCTGATGATGCATCATCTAAAATCATAATATCAGGTTTACCTGCAATAGCACGTGCAATCAGAACACGCTGTTTTTGTCCACCAGATAAATTCATACCACGTTGAGCCATCTGATGGTCCATATCGTTTTCTTTTTCATAGATGAACTCTGCTTGAGCAACACGTGTAGCCACGTCAATATCTTCTTTACTAATACCGCTACGATTAAATTGGATGTTGCCATAAATGCTATCAGCGAAGATTAAGTCATTTTGAAAAACAACACCAATGGATTGTCTTAATTCTTGCTGTTTCAGTTCTTTAATGTTTTTACCGTAAATTAAAATTTCACCTTCATCAACATCATAAAAACGCATGAGTAGATGAATCAGTGTTGTTTTACCTGAACCTGTAGCACCGATAATACCTAATGTCTGCCCTTGATACAGCTTGAAACTTATGTTTTTTAGATTACTTTCTTTTTGATTATATGAAAACGACACATTTCTAAATTCGATATGTGGTATATCTTGTTTCTTTTCAATCGATAAAAACCCATCTACGATATCATTTGGCATCATCAATACTTCATCGATACGCTCTGCAGATGCTGTAGCTCTTGATGCTAAGACGAAGACACGGGTAATCGACATCATCGCATTTAATATAATCGTAAAATACGTTACAAACGCCATGATTTGTCCAATTTCTGTTTTACCTTCATTTAAACGATATGCTCCAGCAACAAGTACTAAAACTAAACCGATATTCATCACGGCATGCATCATGGGATTGATTTTTGCCATGGTGATGTTTGCTTTGAGTTCAGCATTTACCGTGTTCTGATTGGCTTGATCAAACATCTTCTTTTCATGTTCACTCATGGATAAAGCACGTACGACGCGAGCACCTGATACATATTCTCTTAGTTTTCTAACCAGTTGATCAACAAAACCTTGGCTTCGTTTATATAAGGGAATCCCTTTTTTTGATGAATAATAGACAATCACAATGATTAAGGGTAACATGGCCACCATAATTAATGTCAAAACCGGGTCTAAGAGCAAAGACATTAAAATACCACCGATTAATAAAACTGGAGCACGTACACCTAAACGTTGCATACTTGCTGTCGCATTGTACATATTATAAGTGTCTGTTGTCATACGTGATATCAACGATGGCCGTGTTAAATGATCGACTTGATTTGCTGATAATCTTTCGATTTTATGAAACAAATCGTGTCGGAGACCTTTAACCGATATAGCAGCAATCATTTCTGCTTTTCTGTTAGCCGCAACGTTCAAATATAAACCTAAAAATGCGATGAGTACCATCACGGCACCCAATAGGTAAAGTGACGTGAGATTCGCATTCGGATCACTCTTTAATTTAGGGATCTCATCATCAATCATATACGCGATTAACCAAGGCAAAAATAAATCGGCTAGTGCGCCAACTGATTTAAACGATAATGAGATTACAAGCATATGCCAATAGGGTTTGACAAGTCTTAAAATCATCTTCATAATAATATCCTCACATAAGTAATATAACACAATGAGCACATTTTCGTAAGTCAATAAGAACAAAAGTGAATAAATTCACTCGGGGCGATTAAATCGCCTTTTCTTTTTTC
>CAZETB010000051.1:0-8333 GCA_964514865.1 uncultured Mariniplasma sp.
AGAATTATATTAAGTTATACAGGATATATTAATAGGACTGTATGGAAGAGGTATTGATTATGGCAAAAATAAATTACAAATTTTGTGAGGATAAAGTTTTATACGATAGTGGAGATATAGAGGGTGAGATGTTAGAACTCTATAAGCAAGGAAAGAAGCCTGAAGGTGGGAATTTCTTTTATGCAACAACACCTGTTAGAGAAAACATAATAAACTGGTACCCATTTAAAAAGGACGCAACTATTTTAGAGGTAGGTGGTGGCCTAGGGTCTTGTACAGGAGTGCTCTGCAAGAAGGTAAAGAAAGTAGTCTCTTGTGAGTATTCAAAGAGAAGGGCTGAGAACATCTACTATCGTCATAAAGAGTGTGAGAATTTAGAGGTTATTGTAGGTAATATCAACAATGTAAAGCTGGAAGATAAATTTGACTATGTTGTACTAATAGGTGTTTATGAGTATTCAAAAAGGTTTTTTCAAACAGAAGATCCTTTTTCCGATTTTTTGAGCCTTCTTAAATCTTTTCTAAAACCAGGGGGAGTTATTTTAATAGCTATTGAGAATAGATATGGTATTAAGTACTGGGCTGGTGCAACGGAGGACCACTACGGTATAAAGTATTTAGGACTTAAGAATTATGACAACCATGATATTCAAACTTTAGGAAAAAAAGAATTAACCGATATTATTGAGAAAGCGGGTCTTCATTACAAATTTTATTACCCATACCCTGATTATAAAATGCCATATGTTGTTCATACGGATGAAAGACTTCCATTGAAATCAGAACTTAGTAGTTTAGAAATATATAATCATGGGGAACAAACGTATAATTTTGACTACAGAGAAGTTCTTGGTGGGTTGATTGATAATGGGCAATATGGCTTCTTCGCGAATTCATTTCTTGTAGAAATAAGTAATAAAGAAAGTAGTTTAAGTAATATTACTTTTGTAAAAACTTTCTGGTCAAGAAGTGAAAAGTATCAGACTATGACTACAGTTGATAGTCACAACAATATAAAAAAGATCCCAAAAACAGCAAAAGTTGTTCCACACTTGGATTTAATGTGTGAGACACACAAGAACTTGGCTAATCTAGGAGTTAATTTAAGTAGAATCAAGAAGGTTGGTAAAAACTACTTAGTTGACTTTATAGATGGAATTAGCTTGACTGAACATATATATAATTTGGCAGAGGTGGGTAAAAAGGAAATGATTCTTAAGGAAATAAGAGCTTTTTATAAAATTCTCAGGTCTTTGGCTTCTACTGGCAAGGTTAAAAAAACAATTAGTAAGAAAGCCAGTGATTATTTTAGTAATAAGTCAGTAGATATCCTTAAAATAGGTCTAATAGACTTACACATGGGGAATATTATTAAAAAGGGAAACAAGAGATACATAATCGATCAGGAATGGGTTGTCGATTATGATACCCCATTAAACTATAATTTGTATTTTGGGATAATACTTCTTTTTAATTATGTTCCAAAGCTAGAATTATTATTTGACAAACAGGCTTTATTAAAAGAATACGGGATAACAAAAAAAGAAATTGAGATTTACCACGATATGGCAGCATATTTTTCTAGAGAGGTATTTAAAAATATTGATATCGAAACGCATAAACATTTCCTTGGTGTATCTAGTATATATACTATGGATAGCAAGATTGAAGATTTGACTTTAGAAGCTATAACTTCCAGGCAACATTTATCAGCGAGTCAATCAGAATTAACAACAGTCAAATCAGAATTAACTGCAAAAGAATCAGAGTTGGAGATGTTTAGAAATAGAAAAGTAATTAAAATTATGGATAAAGTTTCTGCTTTTAAGAAAGCATTATTAAACAGATAAAGGTGGATTAGTGTTTTAACTAAAGAATTAAAAATCAAATAATTAAGGTAAGTTAAACTATGTTAAGATATAATTTGAATTCTAAATTCCCAATACAACAAATGAGCAATATTAGAAAAAAATATAAGTTTGATAGTATTGAATCTCAAAAATTGTTTGAGGAGTTTACTCTTTTGTTAGAAGAAATAACTGAGTATGTGGATGAGAAAGAAAGGTACATAAGGCAACTAGAAAACGGCTCTACTAAAAGAGATATGAGGATAAGAGAGATGGTTAGTGAGATAACCAGAAGGCTAATGCAGACGCTGTGGAGGTTAATTTCGTTCCTACCAAAGAAATTGGTAGGGCTACTTAGAAAGAAATAAGTTGAATTATTCTTTTATGAATATCCTTTACATAAATGATAATGATTTAGCTGGTAGGAGATTTAATGGTTACGATCTCCAGTTATTTCTTAATAAAACCAAAGAATATTCAGCTAAGCAAGTCGTGGCTTCTAAAGCTAGTAAAGACAAGAATGTCATTCCTCTAATTGATAACAATGGAGCAAACGATATTCGAAATAAATGCAAAGATTTTGAAAATAGAATTTCCATGCAATCAGTAATATACCCATTCGGAGAGAAAATATCACATATGCAAGAGTTTAAAGATGCTGATATTGTTCATTACCATCTGCTTTTCAACCATTTTATGTCGATATACTCTTTTAAGAAACTTGTTCAATTAAAGCCTTCTGTATGGACTTTGCATGATCCTTGGGCTTTGACTGGACATTGTGTGCATCCAATTGATTGTAATGGCTGGTTGACAGGTTGTAAAAATTGTCCATATTTAGATAGATATTCTCCACTACGTGAGGATAATGCATCAAGTATTTGGAATATAAAGAAGAGGATATACGAAGAGATAAGCATAGATATAGTTGTCGCCTCAAAATGGATGTATGACCGAGTAAAAAAAAGCCCACTGACATCCTGTTTTAAAAATATACATCTCATACCATTTGGGATTGACTTAAATGTATTTAAGCAAAGAACGAATCGAGTAGAGATTAGAAAAGAATTAGGGATCAAGAATGAAGATTTCGTAATTATGTTTAGGCAAGATGATCAGGAATATAAAGGGTTAAGATATATTAAGGAAATGCTAAATAAGCTAGATGTAGAAAGAAACATTATTATTCTAACCGTTGGTAAGGTAGGCTTGCTTAAAGAAGTAAAAAAGAAGTACCAAATAATTGAGTTTGAATGGATTAATAACAGTAGTAAAATGGCTGATCTATATTCTGCAGCAGACTTGTTCCTCATGCCATCTACTGCAGAATCATTCGGTTTAATGGCTGTGGAGGCAATGGCATGTTCACTCCCAGTTATTGTTTCTCAAGGTACAGCATTGGAGACAGTGTGTAATAGTCCAGAATATGGTATATCGATTAAGCTTGGAAACTCTGAGAAGTTTTCTAATGTAGTAACCAAACTTGTTGAGGATTCAGAGGAATGTTTAAAAAGAGGTGATTTAGGGAGGGAATTGGTTGAGAGGGAATATTCGATAGATAGGTTCTATACAAAAATTACTTCTTTATATGACGAAATATATAAGAGAAAAAGAAAAAATAATTTTATCTGGACTGCAAATGTTAAAAAGCAAAAATAGTTTTCATCCAAGAGTATCAATAGTAATTCCTGTATACAATGGTAGTAACTATTTAAAAGAGGCAATAGATAGTGCATTATGTCAGACCTATGAGAATATAGAGGTAATAGTAGTAAATGATGGTAGTAATGATGGAGGTAAAACAGATAAGATATGTAGAAGTTATGGTAATCAGATAAGGTATTTTAAGAAAGATAATGGAGGTGTAGCGACAGCATTAAACAAAGGTATAGAAGAGATGACAGGAGAATATTTTTCATGGTTGAGTCATGATGATGTATATTACCCTAATAAGATAGAGGAACAGGTAAAATTTCTTAATACATTAAAAGATAAAAACACAATTATTTACTCTGATGTTGATTATATAGATGAGAATTCTAAGTTGACTTCCAGTACTAATCACTCAGAAAGCTATCCTATCACAAAATTGGACTCTGGGGTGTTCTCGGTATTGAAGGGTTTAACAAATGGCTGTTCAATGTTAATACCTCGGAATTGTTTTAAAAAGGTTGGTTTGTTTAATGAAAGTCTGAAAACGACCAATGATTATGAAATGTGGTTCAGAATATTTCGTAATTGCAAGAAGAAGTTTCTTCCTAAGGCATTCATAAAATATAGGTTACATGATAAACAAGGGACAAGAGTAGAGCCAAAGTATATTGAAGAGTCAAATGATTTATGGTGTATGATGATTTCAAGTTTGAGTAAGAAAGAAATTCTTGAAATTGCAGATTCTTTGTTTGACTTTTACTATGATATGTGGAAACAAATGGAGATATCAGAATATAATAAAGCTGCACTCTTGGCGAAGAAATTTTCAGAAGAAGAATACAATTCTCGGGAACCAAAAGTTTCAATAATTATGCCATGTTACAATTCTGAGAGGTATATCCAAGAGGCTATCAATAGTATCTTACAACAAAGTTATGCAAATTTTGAGCTACTGATAATAAATGATTCATCGATGGATAAAACCGAACAGATAGCCAAAGAAAATGCGGAAAATGATTACAGGATTAGTGTTCTTAGGAATAAATACAGGAAAGGAATTTCAGGTGCTATGAATACAGGTATTAGTGTTGCCAGGGGAGAATATATTACTAGGATGGACTCTGATGATATCTCTGAAAGAGAAAGGATTAAGATTCAAGTTGAGTTTCTAGATGAGAACAAATTATATGGTCTTTGCTCAACGAATATGTCTTCTTTTGGTGAATCTTCAAGGGAGAAACTTTTTGAGAAGAGGAAAGAACCACTTGAGTGGCTTTTCCTCTGGGAAAATCCAGTTGGGAATGCTTCTGTAATGTATAGAGCCAGTATAATTAAAGATAATCAAATAAGATTTGGTGCTTATGAATTAGCAGAAGATTATGATTTTTTAACAAAAATCATTCCTCATACGAGAATCTTTTTCCTAGACAGTGTTTTGTATAGGTATAGAATCCATAATGAAAGTATTTTCCAAAAGAAATCGGGTATTGCAATAAGTAACTCAATTAAAATAAGTGAGAGTTTAGCTAAGAAAATATATGGTTTAGATGTTCCTCCCTTTCACAAGTATTTAACTGTTTTTTACAATCTTTCTAATGATGGGAATGGATTAAATGTTCATAAGAGGCAATTACGATTATGGATTAAAAACTTATTAGATATTTCTAGAAAACGGTGGGGTTGGAGTGATAAAGAGTATGGAAACGCAAGACGAGATGGGATTAGGAGGATAGAAGAGTACATTGCCAAAGGTAAAGAAGAGGAAGTTATGGTGGAGAATTCTTTTGTTATGAAGTTAATAATTAAGGCTATCCGCTTTCCTAGATTGGTTAAGAATCAAGGTCTTAAAACAACTGTGAAAAATATTCTTTTGAAGCTTAAAAAGAATTAAGTATGCTTTTAGTTCTAATATTAGACAATGAGGTATCCTTTACTTTATATGAAAATTCCTCCTAATGTTAAAGCTTTGTAATGTAGTATATTCTGATTCACAGTTTATAGAGAGCATAGTTTTGTGACACTTTTGCTTGTGCTATAATAATCAAATAACTTATAAATTACAACTATGAGAAAGAAGTCTTTTTTGAAAGTTTTTTTTATATTATTTTTCTCTTTTGTTTTATTTTATTCATTGCTTCTTTTTGTTCAGAGAGATACTGTATATGCAGCAAAAGGAAATGAAATTAAAATTTTAGAGGAAAAATTTGGTATTAAGAAGGGTCAAGATAAAGACCCGTTATTTTCTGATTCGTATTTGAGAAGGTTGTTACTTTCGAAGGGTAAACCTAAGAGTAAAAGAGATGGATCAGATTCTTTATATGTAGAAGGAGAACTTTTAATTAAGTATAGAAAAGACATCTTAGACCTTTTTAATGAGAGCTCGCTTAATTCAGAGGAGTTATTCTTAGAATCGAAGGGGCTGAAGCCTGTTGAAAAGATTAAAGTATATAATATTTCAGTAGCTAGAATAGATGATGGAAAGAGTATTGAAGAGAAGATAGAGGAGCTATCTTCTGATCCTAGTGTAGAGTATGCACAGCCAAACTATATTTACAAAAATTTCTCAATCGATACAAATGATCCCTATAAATCATACCTATGGGGTTTGGATAATTATGGACAAACTGTTGATGGACAATCAGGCTTAGCTGACAAGGATATAGACGCTCCAGAAGCATGGGAAATCCTTAAGAGAAATAATAATGAAGTAATTATTGCTGTTATAGACAGCGGTATTAACTATTATGCAGATGACCTCGTTGACAGTATGTGGGATGGAAGTAACTGTGTTGATGAGTTAGGGCATGCAATACTTGGAGGTTGTTTACATGGGTACGATTATGATGATAATGACAATGACCCCCTTCCAGATTGGGGAGAGTCGCATGGGACTCACATTGCAGGGACAATTGCAGCAACGGGTAATAATGGATTTGGAATAATTGGAGTTTCTCCTAATGTAAAGATTATGGCTTTAAAAATGAGTTTTATTAATACAGTTTCGTCAATTAATTCACTTAGTTTCGCAAAACAGAATGGAGCCAAGGTGGTTAATGCTAGCTGGGGTGGAGTTAGATATGATCAGGCACTTCGAGATGCAATTTCTGATTTCCCAGGTTTATTCATTGCTGCCGCAGGGAATGGTATATATTATGGTGATGGTAACGGGGATAATCATGACTATAACAATCAGCATGTATATCCGTGTGATTATGATTTAGATAATATAATATGTGTTGCCGCAACAGGCTCTAGAGATAATCTGGCTTCCTTTTCTGATTATGGTTTGGTATCTGTAGACCTTGGAGCACCAGGGGTTGGGGTACTTAGTACAGTTACAGAACCTAGATTTTCTTCGGATTTTAATAATATCCCATATAATTCTGTTCCATCCGGTTGGATTAAAGATGGCTATGGTAGCTACTGGTGGGGGGTTAAATCTGATCCATTTAATGATTATGGGAAAGTTCTTTGTACAGATAGGGGTGCATGTGCAGGATATGCCTATGAAGCTTGGTCTAACAGTACGTTGACTTCTAATTCCTATGATCTCTCAAAAACAGATGCAGCCTTGATGATCTTTGATTTATTCTGTGATACAGAATATTCAACAGATTATGGAGCTGACTATCTTATACTTGAGATGACTGGAGATGGTTACACCTATACTCCAGTAGCAATCTGGAATGAGGTATTAATGGATAATGATGGAAATTCTGCAGGTTATGCTTATAGTTATGAAATGGTCCCTGTGTATCCTGAATTCTATACCACAAATTTTAGGTTTAGGTTCAGATGGATAACAAATGGTACTGATAATAATTATAGGGGGTGTTATATAGACAATCTAGACCTTGCTAGATCAGGATATGATTTTATGCAAGGTACTTCAATGGCTGCTCCTCATGTAGCAGGAGTAGCAGGTATGGTTTGGGGTTATAGACCTTCATTATCAACTGTCCAAGTAAGAGAAGCGATTATAGAAACAGGAGATGAAGTCCCTTCCTTGATTGGTAAAACAGTCAGTGGAAAAAGATTAAATGCTAATAATGCCTTAATGTCTGTTCAAGGGGAAGTGATTAGTAAATTTTCTTTCAGTTATAATGGCCTGGCACATGACTGTTTTATTAATGAAAAGGAGAAGCAAATAATCTGTAACTTACCTGCAGATATGGTTAAAAGCAATGTTGCACCTAACATTGAATTAAGTGGTGGTACAATACTTCCAGCATCTGGGGTGCCACTTAACTTCTTAGAGCCTCAAACATATACATATACTAAAACGAATAACGAACAAGAAGTGTATTCTGTAATAATACAAAATTATCTTAGAGGAAATTCTACCTTTAGAAGTGGTCCAGGTAATTGGAGTGTACCAAATGCACGGTTTATGACATCTGGTGATTTCAATGGTGATGGTAAAGGTGATATCGGCATAATGTATGATTACGGTAATAGTGATATGGGTTTGATAGTCTTCTCTAGTGATGGAAGTAAATTTTCTGGTAGCTTATGGTTTAGAAGTGGTCCAGGTAATTGGAGTGTACCAAATGCACGGTTTATGACATCTGGTGATTTCAATGGTGATGGTAAAGGTGATATCGGCATAATGTATGATTACGGTAATAGTGATATGGGTTTGATAGTCTTCTCTAGTGATGGAAGTAAATTTTCTGGTAGCTTATGGTTTAGAAGTGGTCCAGGTAATTGGAGTGTACCAAATGCACGGTTTATGACATCTGGTGATTTCAATGGTGATGGTAAAGGTGATATCGGCATAATGTATGATTACGGTAATAGTGATATGGGTTTGATAGTCTTCTCTAGTGATGG
>CAZETB010000051.1:8433-10093 GCA_964514865.1 uncultured Mariniplasma sp.
TAATGTATGATTACGGTAATAGTGATATGGGTTTGATAGTCTTCTCTAGTGATGGCAGTACAATGAGAAGTAAACTATGGTTTAGAAGTGGTCCAGGTAATTGGAGTGTACCTAATGCAAAGTTTGTTTCATCTGGAGACTATAATGGTAATGGAATTGGGGAATTTGGCATAATGTATGATTATGGAAATAGCGATATGTCAATTATTGTATTCAGATAATTAGTTGAGAATTTTGATTGTTCATAAAATATGTCAAATAAGAAAGATAGAAAAGCTATCTCAATAATAGTCCCAGTGTACAATGGTACTAACCATATAGAGAGGGCTATATATAGTGTTATGTCTCAAACCTATCAAAACTTTGAACTAATAATAGTAAATGATGGCTCCACAGATAATACAGAAGAAATAATAAGGGGTTTTAAGGATGAAAGAATAATATATATAGAACAAGAAAACAAAGGAGCCTCCTCTGCAAGAAATAGAGGTATCAAAGAAGCTCATGGGAAATACATTGCATTTCTTGATGCTGATGACTACTGGTCCCCTTCTCATCTATCTGATCATATTAAGTACCTAGAAAAACATTCTGATTACGTAATGTCTTTTAATAGATATATTACGGTAGAAAAAGATAAGCAGAAATTACACGCATGGAATAACCAACTTAGTGGTAATATATATCCCAAGCTTCTTTTTATAGAAAACAATATGATTGGAACACCCTCTGTTGTTATTCGGAAAGACATATTAGGACAATCAGGCTTGTTTGATGAGAGCATGTCTATGTGTGAGGATTTGGACTTATGGAGAAGAATATCTAGGCTTGGAAAAGTTCGTGCTATATCAAAACCCTCAACATATGTAGTACTAAGAGAAGGACAGTTTAATCCTCAAAGATATCTTGAAGGAAGATATGACTATATTAAAAAAGCTCTTAAGGAAGATTCAAATCTTGATAAAAATATAATATCGCTATTATTAATTGAAATGTGGATTTTCTACCTATCTTCTGGTTGTTCTCTAACTTATATTGCAGAAAACATGTCTATAGCATATAGAGATTTTCCTGAAATTGAACAGGTAATACAAAAAAAGATGCAGAGATTAGATGTTCTATCATGGTTAAATAATCAGGTAACTCTTGCAGTTATGGACAAATCAATAACCTTGTACAAAGTAAAATATGGATTGAAACTTATACAGTCACAGGGTTTTTTAAATACATTAAAAAATATTTTTCAGAAATTGATAAAAAAATAACATGAAAAGTAGTAGTTTTCACCCCAAAGTATCAATAATCATACCAGTCTACAATGGTAGTAACTATTTAAAAGAAGCAATAGATAGTGCCCTATCTCAAACCTATGACAATATAGAGGTAATAGTAGTAAATGATGGTAGTAATGATAATGGTAAAACAGATAAGATATGTAAGAGCTATGGAGATAAGATAAGATATTTTGTAAAAGAGAACGGAGGAGTAGCTACAGCCTTAAACAAAGGAATAGAAGAGATGAAAGGGGAATACTTCTCTTGGTTAAGTCATGATGATTTGTATTATCCCAATAAGGTAGAAGAACAAATTAAAATTCTTGAGACTTTAGAAGAAAAAAATGTAATTTTGTATATGGATTGGGAAAGTATAGATGAAAATG
>CAZETB010000052.1:0-9692 GCA_964514865.1 uncultured Mariniplasma sp.
AGTCAATGAGCATATTAAGAAGTGTACGAACACCAATGGTCTTCGTTGCACTACCAACGATAACAGGTGTTAATTCACCTTCAATGATGCCTTCACGAAGAGCTTCTTTGACTTTATCTTCGGGAATTTCTTCACCTGACAAGAACATATCAAGTAATTCTTCAGATGTTTCAGCAACTGATTCTAAAATCATGTTGTGTAGTTCTTCAACTTTAGGTTTCTTTTCATCCCAAATCGGTGCATCATGCGAATCTGTGCCATCATAGATACGCGCTTTCATTTCAATGACATTGACAAAGCCTTCAAAGTTTTCGCTCTTGCCAATAGGCCAACAGAAAGGAACAGCCTTTTTACCAAGCTTTTCACGAATATCTTCTAATACTTTTTCAAATTTAACGTTTTCCTTATCCATCTTATTCACATAAATGATGGCTGGGATGTGACGCTTTCTAATTTCATTCCATACTCTTTCGGTACCGACTTCAACACCCTTGACAGAGTCGACTAAAATAACGGCACCTTTCACAACTTCTAATGCTTGATTTAAATCTCCGACAAATTCATCACTACCAGGAACATCTATAAAATTTAACTTATAGTCTTTCCACTCAACGGGTAAAACACTTAGCGAAAGGCTAGAAAGTTTGTTTTGTTCTTCGACTAAATAGTCAGAAACAGTATTCTTTCTTTCAACTTCTCCCTTTTTGTCTATGGCTTTTCCCATAAATAGTAAAGCTTCAGATAAACTCGTTTTGCCTGATCCTTGGTGTCCAATAATAGCCACGTTGCGAATTTCTTTGGTGGTATACTCCTTCATCCTTAACCTCCTGTAAACGTTTTCTTGTTTTGTATCTTAATTATATCATATTTTTAAGAGGTGAAAACTGTTAAACGTTCAATTTCGTTAATTTAACACAACTTAAAAAAGATGATATAATAAAGGAGGTGAAAAGATGAGAAAATTAGCGATTCGATTAATCGAATGGTACCAAAGAGATATATCTCCCCACAGCAATCATAAATGTCGGCATACCCCCACATGTTCAGCATACGCAAAAGAGTGTTATGTGAAATTCAATTTTTTTAAAGCTTCATTTTTAACAGCTAAAAGAATTTTGACATGTAACCCTTTGTTTAAACCTAAATATGACCCAGTTCCAGAAAAGAAAGTAAAAGAAAAAAGGCACGATCATTGATCGATGCCATTTTTTTATGATAATTGGTTTTTTCTTTTTTCAGATTGACTCTTAATCACTTTTTGTCTTGTGAAAGCTTCACGTTCTTTTTCTTCTAGAGCATCTGTGATGTATTTAATCTGTTCTTCAAAACGTGGTATCACAATATTTTTTAAAGCATTAGCGCGTTTTTGCGTCTTTCTGATTGCGTTGGCTAAACGATAGGTAGAATTATCAATTTCTGCAAGTTTAACCGTTAGTTCTCTAACCTTTTGAAATGTCTTATAGGCATAGTCAAATTTTGTATTGGTATGACCAATTCCATAACTGATTTTAATCTGTTCAGCAAAGTGAGAGACTTTAGGTATTTCGACACCCATGACGCTGCGGTATGTGACTTCAACGTTGTTATCGAGTGGTATTGATTTTGCGATATCACTGACGATCCCTAAGGTAATGTTGGCTTCCTGAAGTGCTTGATAAGCTTGTTTATATGTCTTTGATAAATCTTGTCTTAAGACACGAACATCCTCAATCAAGGTCATCATTTCGCGTATTAAAATATTGCGTTTACGGTCCATGAGCTCATAGCCCTTTTTAGCAAGCGCATAAGATTTGGTCAAAGCCATCAAATTACCTTTTGTTGGAAAGACTTGGTTTGTCATTCAAACTCACCCTTTAACCCCTTGATAATAGGTTTAGAAATAATGTTAAAACGTTCAATAGCACGTTGATGATTATATTTTTGATCAACTAGGCTACCATCGATACGATGGAGTTCTTCTTTGGGTAGTACAGATAGTAGATCCCATCCAAGGTCCAATGTTTCAATGATATTACGATTGACATCGAATCCTTGACCGATGAAATATTTTTCAAACAGTTTACCAAACTCAATGTATTGACGGTCAATTGGAGATAGTTCATCTTCACCAATAACTGACGCTAAACTTCTTGCATCTTGTACAATCGCATAGGATGCAAAGAGCTGATTTGCAACTGCTGAATGGTCACTTCTGGTGTAACCATCACCGATACCATCTTTCATCAAACGTGATAACGAAGGTAAAATACCAATTGGTGGGAAAATACCTGTTTGGTTAAGATCACGCGATAAAACAATTTGTCCTTCAGTAATATAACCTGTTAAGTCAGGCACTGGATGTGTAATATCATCATTGGGCATGGTTAAAATAGGTATTTGTGTCACGCTACCTTTGGTATTTTTAACAATACCGGCTCTTTCATAAAGTGATGCTAAATCTGAATAGAGATAGCCCGGGAATCCCTTACGACCTGGAATTTCACCTTTACTTGATGAGAATTCGCGAAGTGCTTCACAATATGATGTAATATCAGTCAAAATAACAAGTGCATGCATACCGTGCTTATAAGCCAAATATTCAGCTGCCGTTAACGCAAAACGTGGTGTTAACATACGCTCAATAATCGGTTCGTTTGAAAGATTTAAAAACATCGTTACCTTGTGCATAACACCAGCTTCTTCAAAAGACTGTCTAAAGTATTCAGCAACGTCGTTTTTAACACCCATAGCTGCGAAAACAATACAGAAGTCGTCACCTTTAGAATCGGCAATTTTAGCTTGTTTAACGATTTGAACAGCGAGTTCGTTATGTGGCATACCAGACCCTGAGAAGATCGGTAATTTTTGTCCACGAATGAGTGTTGTTAAGGCATCAATTGAGGAAACACCTGTTTGGATATAGTTTCTTGGATAAACACGTGAAACTGGGTTAAGTGGATAACCGTTAATATCTCTTTTTTCATCGACATAAACGTCACCTAAACCATCAATAGGTTGACCAGAACCGTTAAAAATTCGTCCCAAAATTTCTTTTGATAACGCCATTTCGACGGGATGTCCTGTCATTTTAATCTTCGTGTTGGACAGTGAAATATCATGTGTGCCTTCAAAGACCTGAATGGCAACTTTTTCACCTTCAACTTGGACGACACGTCCATGACGTACTGAACCATTTGACATCTTAATTTCGACCATTTCTTCGAAGCCAGCTTCTTTGACATGATCTAAGAAAATCAGAGGCCCATTGATTTCACTAAGACCTAAATAATGAATATTCATGGTATCCTCCTTTAATGAATTTGCTTGATCGTTTGATCAATTTTCTTTTGATATTGATTTAAACGATCAAGTTCGGCATTTGGCACGTCATACTTCATTTTAATAACATGCTCAAATAGACCTGTTTCTAAAAGTAAAGAAATTGATTTACCGCTTTCGATAAACTGTTTTGCTTTACGGTATAAATAAAGAATAACATCCATCATGCGAAGTTGTTTTTCAAGTGGCACGTAGGTGTCTTCTTTGTGGAATGCATTTTGTTGGAGATAGCCTAAACGAATAACTTTACCAATTTCAATAATCAACTTTTGATCATCAGGCAAGACGTCGCTACCGATCAGTTTAACAATTTCTAAAAGTTTATTTTCTTCTGCAAGTAAACCCATGATGTCTTGACGATTGGTCAAGAAGCGATGATCAACGTTTTGATCATACCATTTTGATAAGTCACCAACATATTCTGAATAGCTTAAGTTCCAGTTAATTGCAGCATAGTGACGCATGTAAGCGAGTTGCTTATCAAGTGCCCAGAAACTTCTAACAAAACGTTTTGTATTCTGTGTGACCGGTTCAGAGAAGTCAGCACCCTGAGGTGATACCGCTCCAATAATCGAAACAGAACCTGGCAGATTAGCTTTGGTTTGCATGTATCCTGCACGTTCATAGAACTGAGAAATACGTGATGGTAAATAAGCTGGGAAGCCTTCTTCAGCAGGCATTTCTTCTAAACGTCCACTGATTTCACGAAGTGCTTCTGCCCAGCGTGATGTTGAATCCGCCATAACGGCTACATGGTATCCCATGTCACGATAATATTCAGCAATCGTTACACCCGTATAAATAGATGCTTCTCTAGCAGCAACAGGCATATTCGATGTATTTGCAATCAAAATAGTTCTTTCCATTAAGGGCTTATTCGTTCTAGGGTCGATTAGGTCACCAAATTCTTCAAGAACTTGGGTCATTTCGTTACCGCGTTCACCGCACCCCACATAAACGATTAAGTCAGCATCACACCATTTTGCGAACTGATGTTGCATCATGGTTTTACCGGTACCAAAGCCACCTGGTACAGCTGCAGTGCCACCTTTAGCTATAGGGAAGAGGGTATCAATAACACGTTGTCCTGAGATTAATGGCATGGACATGGGTAAACGTTTGCCTACAGGACGTGGTGTTTTGATCGGCCATTTCTGAGTTAGATTCAGTTCATGTTTAACGCCCTCATGATCTTTAACAATAACCACTGTATCTTTAATTTGGTATGCACCATTGGGCTTAACATCAACGACTTCTCCTGATAGACCAATTGGAACTAAAAGGCGATGTTCAATCGATGCAGTTTCTTGAATGCGGCCATAAATCATGCCACCTTCAACGTGATCACCTTGTTTAACATCAAACGTGACTTCCCATTTACGGTTGACATCAAGTGGTTCAACAGCACTACCTGTTGGAATAAACATACCTGATTGTTCTCTAATCATTTGTAATGGTCTTTCGATACCATCAAAAATGTTTTTCATCAAACCTGGTCCAAGAAGAACTGAAATAGGTTCACCTGTTCGATGAACTGGTTCTCCTACAGTTAATCCTGTTGTAGATTCATAGACCTGAATCGTTGTTTTTGATTCAGAGATTGCAATCACTTCACCCATTAGTTTTTGATGACCGACATAGACCATCTCAAGCATTTGAAAATTGGTGATATCTTTAACGGTGACGACAGGTCCATTGATTGAATAAATAACATGTTCCATCATAAACCTCCTTATCGTCTAATGAACAACTTGGAATGATTGATAAACCATTCTTTTTGTTCATTTAAACGTGCATCAAGCGTTTCATCAACTTCAATCTTTTGATCAGGTAATGTTAAAATAAACCCACCAAACTGGATATTTTTACTTTCTTCGATATGGATATTCGATTTAGAAAATAAAGATGTAATAAGTGTTTTAGCAACTTGATCATCCTGTTGAATGATAAAGTACAACTTGTGATTTTTTAAGACATCTTGATGCTCATCAAGACGTTTCTTAAGCCATGCCTGATAGGCATCTGTCTTCATATAGTCTTTTAATTTCAACTCAATTGCATCAAAAATAGACTTTGTCATTTCACGGCGTTTTATGATGAGTTTTTCATCATAACCTGAACCGATTTGATTTAATTCTTCTTGAAAATTGATTTGTACTTCTTTAAGTTCTTTTGCCATTTGAACTTGTTTTTTAATTTCGATATCTTCAGTTATCTTTTTGATCTCACGATTGTAAAGATAGTCAATTTCTTTTTGAAGTTTGCCAATCTGATTTTCAGATTCTCGCTTGATCGCTTTTTCAAAATAGCGACGAAGCTGATCTTCATTATAATATGCCATACGTCACACCTCACAATTTGACGCCAATAGCTTCACTGACATATCGGTCAATGGCTTCACCGATTTCAGTTGTACCATGGCGGTCTGGTATCTCGACAATGAGTTGTCTAGGTTGTGTCAATTTGAGTTCAGAGATGACAGACGGCGCTAACTCAACAAGTTTACTTGTCACGAGGATAATCGCAATTTCCTTATCCTCTAAAGCTGTTTCAAGCGCACGTAAAAACTCGTCCTTCTCATGGACGACAACACCTTCTATACCGACTAAGCGCATGCCTACTTCAGTATCCACATTGTCACTGATTAAAAAGAATCGCATTGGAATCCTTCTTTCAATTAAAGCTGGTTAATAATTAAGATCGAGATGAGCAAACCGTAAATGGCAACACCTTCACCGAGCGCAACGAAGATCAATGATTTACCAAAGTTCTTTTCGTTTTCAGAGAATGCACCAATCGCTGCTGGAGCTGCTGCAGCAACCGCGATACCAGCACCTAATGCTGATAAACCTGTTGATAAAGCTGCAGAGATGAAACCTAAACCTTGAGCTAGAGTACCTGTCATTAAGTCAACAACGGGGTCGCCTTCAGCACCTAAGACTGAAAAGCCATTAAAGAGTTGGAATAAGAAGACGAATGCGATAACAGCAAAGAATGATAAGACATGCATCACCAAACGTGATCTTGCACTTTTAGCATTGGTTTTTCCACGGAATACTTTGATTAAGGGTAAGCTGATTAAAACGATTAAAAACAAGGGAATGAGTAATTCAAATACATTTAACATAGTGATAAATCCTCCTAAAAATTATTGATTTAAGGCGTTAAACGCAACGCCGTTGCCTTTGTAATAACGAGAAAACATTTCATAAAACTGTAAGCGTAGAACCTGAATACCTACGATCATACCTTCAAGTGCCATAACGAATATGTTACCAAAGATTAAGACTAAGATAGATCCTGATCCTCCAACCATTTCCATCAGTGATGTCACAACAAGCATCATACCAGCATGTGATAAGACGAAGCCGCCAACACGAAGGAATGACATGGTATTCGTCACATAAGATAATACGATTTCAAAGAGTTCAAAGAATGCTTCAACGAAGAATCCTCCAAAACCATTGGGAAACATCTTATGATGATGGAACTTTCTTTCAATAGGTTCCTTGAGGAAAATAGCAAGTAGTGGAACACCCACAAACAGTGCGATGGTCAACCCATTAATAACAGGTATGCCTAACCCCATCTGTAATCCAACACCCACTGCAATAAACCCATAAAGCGTTAATCCAGCAAAACCATTATGCGAGAAAACCATTTCAACATAATCTTTTTTCCTGAACAATGTCACGATATTCATGATCATGGCAATTAAGATGAGCAATGCTCCAATCGCAATCGCTGAGATCAATAGCGTCATGGTGAATGCACCATCCATGACATGAATAGGTTTACCAGGTAATCCTAACACGTCGGTGAAGAACGGTGTTAAGATTTCTTCATTGCCGAAGAATGATCCATAAAGTAGACCAAAGATGGCAGATGATAAACCGATACGTACACCGATAGCTCCTAAACGCATCTTCTTATATTTATAGAATAACCAACCTAACAACATCAGAACTAGTCCTTGACCGAGGTCACCAAACATCAGCCCAAATAAAATCGAATAGGTGATCGCAACAAATGGTGTGGGATCAATATCTGAATAATGAGGAACACCGTACATTTCAACAAACATACCAAATGGCTTACTGAACCAACCATTCTTGAGTTTTGTCGGCGTCGTGATACGCTTATCTGTATCAGGTTCATTAATTTCAATTTCAACGTCTTCTAAGCCTTCAAAAGCTTGTTCAAAACGATGAACATCTTCAGTTGACATGAAGCCTGAGATACTGAATTTATCGCCTAAACCAACAACGTACTTCTTCGCTTCAAATATACGATTTACGAAAAGTAATTCAGCTTTGATACATGCAAGTCGATTGGTACAACCACAAGTGATCTCATAGATATCACTCTTGTAGTGATCGATTTGTTTTTGTGCAAGCTCTATTTCTTTTTCTAATGCTGATACAGCTTCTTTAGGTGTCCCATGAACGAAATCAGGAATAAAGATTCTTTCAAAGAAGAGTGAAGAGAAAATATTGTCAACTTCTCGTTTGTATTCATCTGTCGTGAAATACATACACCATGTATAACTTTCATCAAAGTTAAATGCTTTAAACACATAGGGTTTATTTTGAAAGTATGATAATTTTTCGACACTATCGTTTGGTAACCGACCAAAACGAATGGTGATATATTTGCACGCAAATAAATCATCTAAAACAACATCCAAACTTTCAATATTTTTAACAGAGATTAATGCATTTTGGAATTTTTGAATGTGTTGTTGTGATTCTTTAATCTTTGATAATTCTTGTTCCAACGCTTCTTTGGTTTCCGTGATATATTCATACATCTCATTGATGTTGTATTCGATATCACGCTGTTCAACCGTTGGGAGATTTAATTCATATTTCTTTTCAATTTCATCGATTTCCTGTAACATCGGTTGACAAGGGTTTTCTGCAACAAAGGATGTTAATCCATGTACTTTTTCGACGATTTCACTCGCCAAGACTGGATGAAATCCCTTGATATCGATAAACCGTGTCAAGACGCTATCAAGCTGTTTGACATTCGATGTTAAATCGATGAGTTTCATTTTAGCTATTCCCATAATAACTCCTTAATAAATCAGCATCGCTTTAATTTCCGCTTCATCAACTTGGTAACGAATACCTTCAATGATGTTGGTGATGTTTTCAATTTCCATTTGTCCAAGTGTAACAAATGACATGAAAACCTTGGGAACTTCCGATGCGAAATAAATATATTTACGTGCTAAATCATAACGGATTTTACCTGCAAAATATTCAATGTAGACATAGTCTTTCTCATTGACAAATTTCTGGTACTCCGAATGTGACAAATATTTAACAATTTGATCAGGATTTGATAAAGCAATCATGTCATCCCATTTTTTGTCTGAGATGCGAACATGATCTTTAATCAAAACATCCTTGATCACTTGAGGTGTTGCTTGATAGAACTTTTTCAAACGGTAAATCTTTGTAATGTTGGCAAGTTCAATGCGTGTTTGAAAAATACCTTCAATCTCTTTTTTTAGTGATCCACTATAATGTTTATCAATACGTCTGAATGCTTCTTCATAATAGTAAACTTCAAGTTCGTGTTCAATATCAAGATAACGAATCATTTCTGGATTATCGGTACGATAAGGTTTTAAGATCTGATAATAGGGTGAATTCTTAATAGCATCCAGTAAATCATCAAATGTTTCAACTTTTAATAGTTTGTGTACATCAATTTTTGTATGCACTTCAAAAAAGATAGGTAATTTCCCGATGTTATCTTCAAATTCCATCGAGATGATAGTTCTTAATGACGATAAGATGAGTTCACTTTCCTGATAAACAATATTGAGTAAATAAAATTCTAGATCAGATGAGTGAATCATTTTAATTAGTCTTAGTATTTGTTCGAAATGATTTTTCTTAATCATCAGTTCAAGTTGACCACGATGAATAGAACCTTCTTGAACACCACTTAAGATCATTTCATAATTTGGTGACTTCTTGAGGAAGCTGACTAAATCAGGCAATGATTTAAGTTTAAGCATGCGTTCATAATCATCGGGTTTGAGAAAATGACCAAAAATAGCCTTTGCTTTTGTGATGACGGCATTATTAGATAAGTCCTTCAATCATCTTCACCTCACTTGATACAAGATTGATAAATCGAATCAATCCAAGATTCTTTTTCACGTTCAAACACCGCAATAATTTCATTTAATGCGAGTTCAAACTTTTCTTTTTCCTGATCAAGTTTAACTTTGATATCTTCTTTATATTTCTTTTCGAGCTCTTTTACTGCGAGTTTGATATCGTGCTGCATTTCTTTTTTTAACTGACGAGTGGTGAAAAGTGTTGGTAGCATGTAAGATTGACATGTTAACAAAA